>JBOGTX010000292.1:0-2361 GCA_050695695.1 Chloroflexota bacterium | reverse complement strand
GGCGGCGATCACCGGCGATCCCCGCCTAGTCTACCAGGCCATCTGCCACGATCCGCTGACCGCGGCGGTGCTCTCGCTGGCCGAGATCAGATCGATGGTGGACGAGATGCTGGCGCAAAACCGCGAGCACCTGCCGCGTTTCAAGGATTTTCGGGCGTGAGGGAGACGCGGCCGGGGGTTCACTGTTCGGGCAGTACGAATCGCTCTTGTCAACCGGGCGGGACGGCCGGTGACGTGAGAGCCGCTTCCCAACGCGGATCCTGGAGCGCCGCGTCCAATTCGGCGCCGATCAAGCGTGCCCGGCGCCGATTGTCCGGAAGCTGCTCGGCGAACGACGCGAGTTCCGCGCACAGAACTGGCGGCCAGCTCGGGTATTCGCCAAACTTGTCGAGGCACCGCTTGAGCCGCTGGGCGCTCGCGATGTCCCGGCTGAGCTGCCGATAAAGCACGGCGTTGAGATCGTCGGTGCCTTCGCCGAGGCACGCCAGGTAGCGGCCCAGCTCGAGCCGCAGTCGCAGCCGCGCCGCGCTGACCTGGCGATCGAGCGCCGCGCGTTCGCGCTCGGTCGCCTGCTGTTCGAGGCGCTGGACTTCCTGCCCGGCCGCCTGGCGCGCGGCCGTCTCCGCCGCCACCCATCGCGCCGCGTTCGGGTACTCGCCGGTCCAGGCGTCCACGCGCCGCCGCAGATCATCGAAGGTCGACAGCGCCTCGATTCGGTCATTAGTGACCCAGCACGCCACCGCGACGCGGAAAGCCCCCTTCTCGCAGGCGCCGACAACCAGCGGGAGCAGCTCACCGGCCCGGGACAGCCGGTCGGCCAGCTCACCGACCCACGGAATAAGCGGTGAGAGCGGAAGAACCGACGAGTCGCGCTCCAGCACGTCGAGCCGCGGCGTCACCACCGCGCGCCGGATGCCACCCCCGGTCAGGATCCAGCTCTCGCCCTTGCGATCACGCGTCGCGATCGGGCCAAACTTGCCGGTGAGCGCTGCCAGGGCCTCCTCCATCCGCGCTCGGGTGATCGCCGGCGGGTTGGCGGTGGCTGCCGCCGCCAGGCTTTCGACGTAGGTCTCCTGGCCAAGCAGGTCAGCGGCGGTTCGGTCGGCGAGGGCCTCAAGCGCGTTAACGCTGAAGGACTCCTCGCCGATCAACATCCGCCGCGCCCGGGCGAGCACCGGCTGCATCGGACCAACAAAGCGTTGGAAAAGACCGCAGCGCGCGCGCAGAACCTGATAGACCTTCGCGTCGACGCTGTCTTTGAGGAAGAAGTTGACGACCTGGATCTCCGGCCACTGCTGACCGATGCGGTCGATACGTCCGATTCGCTGCTCGACCTTGCTGGGGTTCCAGGGCAGGTCGTAGTTGATGGCGGCGCCGGCTGCCTGAAGGTTCAGTCCCTCGCTCGCCGCGTCGGTGCAGACGAGCGCCTGGATCTGCCCTTCCTGCAACGCCCTGGCGATGGCGTCCTTGGTGACCGTCTGCCATTTCGAGCCGTCCCAGCGCTCCCCACCGGCGCCACTGTAACAGCCGAGGCCGGTTCCGTAAAATGGCTGAAGGCTATCCCGGAGATAGGCAATCGTGTCGGCGTATTCGGTAAAGACGAGCACCGATCGGCCATCGTCGGTGATCTGCCTCAGCTTCGCGTAGAACCGGTCGCGCTTCGTGTCGCGGCCAACCAGCGCTCGCACCGATCCGAGGAGCTGCTCGACGTCGGCCAGCTCCGCCTTCGCGATACCGGGATCGGTCGGATAGGCGGCAGACACCTGCCCGATCGCGTCGCTCCCATCCAGGTCACCCAGGTCGCGCGGATCGAGGCTCTCGTCCGCTTCGACGAACTCGTCGATGGCCCGCTTCGCCAGGACTCTGCGCAGGCCTTCCCGCCGATGAGCCAGACTTTGCTCCAAGGCAAACGGCGAGCTCGTCGCCCGGCGCCGGTAGATCGTCATGACGAAGCCCTTGCCCGGCTTCTCGTGCTCCAGTTCCTTGAACCGTCGCTCGATGTAGGTGGTCACAGCATCGTAGACCGCGCGCTCGGCGGGATCGACGTAGTCGAACACGACGTCCTCGATGACCCGGGTGGGCGGTGGCGCGGCGATTAGTCCGAGCTCGTAGTAGCGACGTAAGGTGTCGCGCGTGTTCCGGTGCATCCGCCGGGTCAGCGGTGAGCCGACACGCAGCCACTCGGCCAGAGTGCGTCGCTCGCTGGGCGGTGGGAAGCGCAGCTTCGCGGTGATGCTGCCGCCGCCGCTCAGCCCATTCAGGGAAGGGAAGCCGGGATCGGCGACGACGAGGGCCGCGGTCTTCTGAGCGATTCGCGGCTCGCAGCCACCGCTGCGAAGCGCGGCGATCGCTCCGTAGAAC
>JBOGTX010000291.1:0-1554 GCA_050695695.1 Chloroflexota bacterium | reverse complement strand
AGCGCTGCAAGGTCGAGCCGCCCGCGCTGGAGGAGCTCGCGCCGGGCCACCTCGTGCGTTGTCATCGGGCGCGCGAGCTGAGCCTGGCAGGGGTGGCGGGAACAGCACCTGACGCCCCGCGTCCTCTACCCTTACCATAGAAGACAGGCCAGGAGTAGGCACCGAGATGAAGCGGCGGAGGCTGACCGCTAGCGACCTGACCTCGACGACCGCGTCCGGTCTCGCGGCGCATAACCGTGGCTATCCCAGCCGTGCGATAATATTCCCGACTCGGCGATCCAGGCCGAGGTGGGACTGCGTCGAAGCCTAGGGGAGGAACGTCATCGATGCGTCGATCGGAGGCCATGCGGATTCTCACCGCGCACCGTGAGGAGATCGAGCGATTCGGCGTGCGCGCGCTATCGATCTTCGGCTCGGTGGCCCGTGACGAGGCCGGACCGGAAAGCGACGTCGACGTCCTCGTCGAGTTCGAGCGCCCGCCCAGCTTTGGCCAATACATGGCGCTCAGGATCTTCCTTGAAGACCTTCTCGCGACTAGCGTTGACCTTGCGAGTATCAAAACCCTCAAGCCACGGATACGCTCCCGCGTCGAAGCCGAGGCAGTCCGTGTCGCGTGACGCCTGGTTGTATCTTGAAGACATGAGAGACTGCGCGGAAAAAGTCGCCCGCTACGCATCGGGAGTCAGCTTCGATGACTTTGCCGCGAACGAGGAGAAGCGCGACGCGATTATCCGAAATCTCGAACTCATCGGTGAGGCGGCGAAGCACGTTCCGCGGGACATCCGCGAAGGCTACCCTGACGTCCAGTGGCGGCAGATTGCTGGTCTACGCGATGTGCTGATCCATAGCTACTTTGGAGAGGGTTGCCGAGCGGCCGGCGGAGAAATACGTCTACAATCCACATCTGCCGCCGGTCCTGCGGTTCGATCCATCCGCCGGTCCCGACCGGCTGCCGGAACTTCTCGCCGAGGCCCGCCGCCGGCCGCTCACCGCCGGCGAGGTCGAGCTGCTGGCCAGGGCGTTGCGCGCGCATGAGCCCTGGCTGGAGTGGACCGGCAAGCGCGAGAACCGCGCACTCGCGGTCGACGCCCAGCCGCTGCACATCCACGAGCGGGTTTCCGCGAAGGCGATTCTCGCCGTCGCCGCCCGCCAGGACGTCCAGCGCAGCTTCTTCGCCGATCCCCAGCAGGAATACCGCGACGCCGTCAAGTTCTATCAATACGACGTTGACTGGTCGAACCGCCTGATCCTGGGCGACAGCCTGATCGTGATGTCGTCGCTGGCCCGCCGCGAGGACCTGGCCGGCAAGGTCCAGATGATCTACGTCGACCCGCCGTACGGGATCAAGTTCGCCAGCAACTTCCAGCCGCAAGTTGGCCAGCGGAACGTCGCTGACCGACCCGCCGACTTGACCCGCGAGCCTGAGGTCGTGAAAGCTTATCGCGATACCTGGACGCTGGGAATTCACTCCTACCTGACCTACCTTCGGGATCGGCTGCTGGTCGCAAAGGAGCTGCTCACCGATAGCGGGAGCATCTTCGTGCAGATTGGCGA
>JBOGTX010000290.1:0-2626 GCA_050695695.1 Chloroflexota bacterium | reverse complement strand
CTACGGGATCGGGCAATTATATAATTTACTCCTGGTCTGGAGTGTGCCATGATAAGTACACAAATGTACTTGTACTTAGCGTGGGATCGGATGCGCGGTACGCTGCGTTGGACCTGAAAGACGTTCTTCGGCAGGTTCCTGGCCTGGACAAGCGGCTGGTTTATTACCTGGCGAGCCAGGGATACATTCGGCCGGCCCTGATTCAAAAGACTCGGATCAGTCGCCGCGACTACAGCGAGGATGACCTCCGGCGGTTGAACCGATTCTGGGTCTACTACGAGCGGGGATTTTCCGTGCGCGGCGCGACCGAAGCCGCGATCCGCGCCGAGCGATCGACCGTTTTCGCGTTCTTGCCGGTTCCATCGCCGGAGCGCCAGCGCGTCCTCGGTCGGCTCAAGGGATTCGATCGGGTCGTCGAGGCGGCGATCGTGTACGGGGAAACCGGCGATCTGGTCGCCCGAATCCACGCCGCGGATCAGCGCGACGCCTACGACGTGCTGGACCGCGTCTTCGAGGAAAAGGGCGTCGCCGGAATCCCTCGGATCTGGCGGGTCGCGTCGTCGACGCGGTTTTCGACCGACCTTGTCGAGCTGGCGGGCGGCAGCCAAAAAGTGGAGGACGGCATGATGGCCTACGTCTTGATCAAAGCGCCGCCCAAGCAAGTAGGCGGCGTCATCGAGTCGCTTCGGGTATTTCCGGGGATTGTCGAGGCCAACGCGCTCTACGGCGAAAGCGACGCGATCATCAAGATCGACGTGCCGTCGCAGGCCGAGCTCGACGATCTGGTCATGAATCGGGTCCACTCGCTGCCGGCCGTCGAGTCCACCCGGACGTTCATCGTCGTGGGCGGGATGCACTGGGAGCGAAACACCGTCGATCGAGGAGGCTGACCGTGTACACGGCAACGAAGGCGCCACTCGCGAGGCTGCGAGCGTATCAGCAGGAGCTATCCGGCCTGTATCTGCGGGCGCTCCGCCGCCACGATCAGGATGAGGCGCGGCGGCTCTTCGAGCTGCGGCGGCGAGTGCGACGAGCGATCCTGCTCCGTGAAGAGTGGGGCGATTCGCTCTTGCCCGAGTCGCTACCAACCGCGGCCTGACGCGACCGGATTCCGGTCGTCGATCGCCATCGGAAGCCTCACGACGCGCCTGGTCTGGCGGTTGAGAGCGCGACCAGGAGCGCCAGGGCAAGCCCGACGAGGAAACCGACGTCGGCCCCAATGGTGTGGCTGAAGCTATCCGGCGTGATTGCCGCGACGGTCAGGTAGCCAACCACCGCCCCAACGAAGGCGCCACCGGCGCTCCAACCGATCGCGCGTCGGCCCTGAACGCGCAGGCGTCGATAGATCGCTCGCCGCTCGCCGTCACACTGACGGCAGTATGGTCGCTGCCCGCCCGGCAAATGGTGATAGTCGGCGATGGCGTGGTCTCGACAGAGCGCGCATCCGCAGCTCGCGCATCGACGCGTCGCCGGCGCGCCACAACCGTCCACGCCACAGCGCGTGGATTCAGCCATAACCTTTGAATCCAGACTCCGACGTCTCTGCTTACCTTCAGTATACCACCGGCCGCTCCGCGCGGGCCCACCTGGCGCAAGCAAGAGAGGTGGGTTGACAGCTCGTTTTGGCCCGACTACAATCCTCCCTGATGGTCGTTGTTGCGTGATATCTTGAATTTGATCTAGAGGAAGCAATGCTGAAAGTAGGGATGATTGGTTGCGGAGATAGCGCCCGCGCCCACGCGAGTGGCTGGCTCGCGATCGGCGGCAAGGCGGTCATCACCGCGGTGGCCGACGTGGTATCGTCGAACACCGAAGCAATGGCTCAGCGGGTCGGCGGAGCGGCGATCTACAGCGACTTTCGACGGCTGATCGACGAGGCAGACGTCGACGCGATCGACGTCTGCCTGCCGCATCACCTCCATCGCGACGCGATTGTCGCCGGCGCGCGGGCCGGCAAGCACGTGATGTGTGAAAAGCCGCTCTGCCTGACCCTGGGCGAGGCGGAAGAAATCGCCAGCGCGGTCGAAGCCGGTGGCGTGACCATGATGTGCGCGCACAACCAGTTGTTCGATCCGGCGGTTCGGAAGGCGCGGGAGATGCTGGCCGAGGGCGCCCTGGGGAAGGTGTTCATGGCGCGAACCTGCGATTGCTTTCGACACACCAAGCCACTGTCCGAGTGGGGCTGGCGCGCGGCGTCGAAGACGATGGGCGGCGGCTGCCTGATCGACACCGGCTACCACCCGAGCTACCTGCTGCTCAATCTTGTCGGCCAGGAGCCGGTTGAGGTCTCGGCGGTATCGGGCCGCTACCACATCTCGACTCTCGAAGGCGAGGACAGCGCGCTGGTCGTCGTGCGCTTCGCGGACGGGGCGATGGGTGAAGTTCTGACGAGCTGGGCCTGGGACTGGCCGGACGGATCGTGGCAGTTCCAGGTTATCGGCGAGAAGGGTCAGCTGTTCGGGCGAGGCCGCAAGCTGCTTTTCAAGCCGATTGGCTGGCAGCCGGCCACCCTCGAGCTTCCGGAGCGCAACAACTTCGCCGCCGAGATCGAGCACTTCGCGGACTGCCTCGCGGCGGGCACGGCACCGGTGAACACGAACGTGCACGGGACGCAGGTGCTGAAGCT
>JBOGTX010000289.1:0-1556 GCA_050695695.1 Chloroflexota bacterium | reverse complement strand
GATTATAGCCTCGCCCTCCTGCTCGGGCGGGTGGGCTACTTCCTGGTCGTGATCGTCGGCATCATCCTGGTCTTGCAGGACTTCGGGGTGAATCCGGCGGCGCTGGCCGCCACGCTCGGGGTGGTTGGCCTGGCGGCCGGCCTGGCGATGCAGGACGTCCTGAAGAACGTGTTCGCCGGCATTTACCTGCTGGTCGAGCGACCGATTCGGCCCGGTGAGAGGATCCAGGTGCGGACCTTCGAGGGCGTGGTCGTCACGATCGATCTTCGCACGACGACGCTCCGGGCCGACGGCGAGCTGATTTACATTCCAAACGCGATTCTCTTCGCGGAAGTTCTCGTGAACCGGGGCTTCCCCAAGCCTCCGCCCGAGGAAACACCCGAGTGATGATTCGTCACCTGACTGGACAGAAGAAAGGAGTCGACCAATGCGTCTGGGAATCGATAGCTACAGCTTGCGCTGGCAGGGATGGGATGCCTTCCAGATTTTGGAGTATTCGGCGCGGGTTGGGCTGGATAACGTCCACTTTTCCGAGCGCCGCAATTTCGCCTCGCTGGACGCGGACTACCTGACGAGCCTGAAGCGACGCGCCGACGAGCTCGGTCTGGCGATCGAGGTTGGCATGGGCAGCTTCGATCGGCTCTCCAGCTCCTTCCGCACCGAGCACGGGACGGGCGAAGAACAGCTCAGTCAGATGTTGCGGGCGGCGAAGATCGTCGCCTCGCCGGTCGTTCGCTGCTTCCTCGGTAGTCAGAACGACCGCCTCGGTCAGGTGACGATTCAGCAGCACCTGGAAGAATGCGCCCGAACGCTGCGCGCCGTCGCGCCGCTCGCCCGGGATCTCGGTGTGAAGGTCGCGGTGGAAAACCACGGTGGCGTCGATCTGCTGGCGCGTGAGCTCCGCGTCCTGATCGACGAGGTTGGCTTCGACGCCGTCGGAGTCTGTCTCGACAGCGGTAACCCGACCTACGCTGGCGAGGATCCGGTCGTCACGACCGAGATCCTCGCTCCCTACGTCATCACCTCGCACGTGCGCGACAGCCGGGTCTGGGCGGTCGAGCAGGGCGCGCTGGCCCAGTGGGTCCCGATGGGCCAGGGAAACGTCGACCTGCCGAAGATCATCGAGATTCTAAAGGCGAAGGCCCCAAACCCGGCGATCGACCTGGAGATCATCACCGGCAGCGACCCCAAGCTCGTTCCCTATCTCGATCTCGGCTCGGAGTTCTGGCGCATGTACCCCGACATGCTGGCGCGCGACTTCCTCCGCTTTGTCGAGCTGGCCAAATCCGGAAAGCCCGGCGCCCTCGATCAGCTTGTCGGCCCGTACAATCTTGAAGGTCTGAGCGCCGACGAGGTCGAGACCTTGCGTGCCCAACAGCGCCGCCACTTCGAAGAAAGCGTCCGGTACTCCCGCGAGGTGCTTGGCCTGGGCGAACGCGGACGGTGAGGGTGACGGGCTTCACCACGTCGCCCCCTCTCCATTTGCCCGCAAATGGAGAGGGGCAGGGGGGTGAGGCCGCGTCCTCTATTTCTCGTAGATCTGCCCGACCGTGCCC
>JBOGTX010000288.1:0-7229 GCA_050695695.1 Chloroflexota bacterium | reverse complement strand
GCCCCTCTCCATCGAAGATGGAGAGGGGGCGAGGGGGTGAGGCCACGTCCCGGCGACTCAGATTACCCATGCCTACCCTCGTGATCCTTTCGGCGTCTCGCCCCGCGCCACCGCCGCGAGCGCCCGTTGAAAGCGCGTCCGGAATGGCTCCTCGGGGGCGAGCACCGCGGGTCCGCCGGACAAGTCGTCCGGGGAGCCGACCCCGGAGGGCCGCCGCCCGGTGAACGCGAGCACGTCTAGCAGCATCTTCGGGCCGGAGGCTCGGGGAACGCCGGACGAGCTCTCCGCTTCGGCCGGCAGGTCGTCTTCGGCCAGCTCGGCCAGCAGGGTGAGCTGCTGGGCGGTCTGCCCGATGAGGATTCGCTTCTTTCCCACCGCGGCCAGCACGAGCGTCTGCTGGGGGCCGATCGGCAGGCGGGCGAGGATCTTGAGGAGACTATCCGGCGCGACCGACGGATTGCTCAGCCACTTGAGCGCGCGGGTCGAGAGGACCGCCAGGCCGATCACCAGGAGAAGCTTCCAGGCCAGATCGAAGAGTGGACCGAACTCGTTGCCCAAGGCCACGTCCTGTTCAGGGGGTAGGCGCGAGCGCCTCATACCGACATGGGGATCGGGCCAGGAGGGCAGCGGGGCTGGTGAGGGCACGTGGGACGGCCGTGCCATCGAAGAGTTACCAGCTTTGGCACGGCGGAGAGACCTCTCTCCCGGCCTCTCCCCGTCGCGGGGAGAGGAGCTCCCAACGGAGATCCTTCCTCATTCGCTCCCGCTCTCCCCGCGCCCGGCGTGTGAACGCCCCGGCGTCTGGGATAAAGAGCGGGCCGGGGTGAGAGAGGTCCCCTCGCCGCGCCGAGAAGAAATGCGGAATGCCTCAGGTGAGGCCGTCCTCCCACCCCGAGTGCCCGATAGAGCAGCCGGCCACCTCGTCGGCCCCGATCGCCATCGCTTCGGAGGCCGCGGTGTTCTCCTCCGTTCAGCCCGAGATCTGCACCGCCAGGTTGCCGGCGCTCAGGCCCGCGCGGCAGGTAAAAGTCGGGCGATCCACGACGTAGAGCGCGAGGTGGCCCTGGGGAGAGGTGTCCAGACGGATCACGTCCCCTTCGCGCAGTGAGAGCACCGACGCGGCCGGTAGCTCGACCCGCCCGAGCTCGACCGACAGGCCCAACGGCACCCCGAGCAGTTGACCGCGAACGAGCTCCTCCAGGTTGGGCTGCTCGCGCTCGCGCCGCTCGGCGTTCCATACCTGAGTGTGAAGCTGCCCCAGGATCGGCTCGAGCGCCGCGTACGGCAGGCTGAGGCTGATTGTGCCGGTGACGTCCCCGACCGCGAACTCGAGCCCGAGCAACGCGATAACTTCGTTTCGGCCGGACGATCGAACCGCCCGCGGGTTGAGGATGACGTCCTCGATGGCGGGGGTGATCGGGACAACCGCGTGCCAGGCGTCGGCGGTCGCACGGAGAAGATGGCGCCCGAGCGGCTGAAGGAGCGCGCGCTCGATCTCGGTGAGGCCGGGCTCCGGGCTGGTCGCGCTGCCCGGTCCGCCAAGGAGACGGTCGATCGCGGCCAGGGTTGGGGCCATGCTCAGCTCGACCATCACTGGCCCTTCGAGGGGAGGCATGCGCAGGACGTAGATGACCGTCGGATTCGAGAGCTGCTCGACGTATTCGTCGAACGTCGACTGCTCGACGGTCATCACCTGGACGCGCACGTTCAGGCGAAGGTAGGACGCCAGGGACGACGCGAGGTTGCGCGCGAGCATCTCGTGGACCGTCTGAAGCACCCGAAAGTGATCCTTGGAGAAGCGGCTGGGCCGGCGAAAGTCGTACGGCTGGGCTTTGCGGGCCGGGACGCCGGCCGGGTCGGCGGCGCCTGACCCGGAGTCCGACGTACCGCCGCCAACGTTTTGCAGGAGAGCGTCGATCTCCCACTGGGCCATCTGCTTTTTCGCCATGATCCTTGTCCGTTCGTCTTGGCGCGGAGCGGGCGCGCCGCGATCTTTAAACTCAGCCGAGCTGCGGCATGCCGATGACTTCGCTGATCCGAACGCCGAAGCGCTCGTCGACGATCACGACCTCGCCCCGGGCGATCAGGATGCCGTTCACCAGCACGTCCACCGGCGCGCCGGCCTGGCGGTCGAGCTCGACGACCGAGCCGTTGCGGAGCGCGAGAACGTCGCGCACCAGCATGCGCGCGCGGCCGAGCTCGACGGTGACTCGAAGCGGCACCTCCTTCAGCAGGTCGATGCTCTGGGAAAACCCGCTGTCGGCCAGCGGCGCGAAGGTTGGCAGGTCGAGCGAGCCGGTCTTGGCCGGGTCGCGCCGCGCCCCGCCGGCGGCGTTCAGAAACTCTTCGGTATCTTCGATCATCGTCTTTCCTCTTCTCGCACCCTACTGAATCACGAACTCGGTAAAGTACACCGCTTCGAGGGTCGGGGTCGGCACCTGCTTGCGCAGGCCGTCGAGCAGCTCCGCGCGCAACCGGTCTTTTCCGCCGGGCGTGAGCAGCTCGGCAGCGGTCTTGCCAGTCAGGGTCGTGATCTCGAAGTCTTCCATCGCCGGGTCATCGGGATCGATCTCGGTCTTGAACGCCGCCTCCTCCGCCGCGAGCGCGTCGCCCTGGAGCTCGCCCGGGCGATGCTTCGGATCGGCGAAGGCGAGGGTGATCTGAATCTTCAGATAGCGGTAGCCGGGCGTGTCGGCCAGGTTGACTACGCGCTCGGGCAGGACGTAATTCACCAGACCGGGCCGGGTTGGCGCCGCGGCCGGCCCGGCCGCCGCGGCCGAGGTGCCGAACGGGAGCAGCTTGAGCTGCCAGGCGCCGGCGAGGATTCCGACGGTGAGCACGACCGGAACGACTATCATCACGATGCTTTTCATGGCTGACCTTTCGCCGTGGGATCCGGATGCGTCAGGACCAGGTCGACGCGCCGGTTGCGCAGACGTCCCTCCCGGGTGGCGTTGGACGCCACCGGATGGAACTCCGCGAAGCCCGCCGCGCTGAGCCGGTCGGGCTGAAACTTCGCTTCGTCGATCAAGAAGTGAGTGACTACCAGCGCGCGGGCGGTCGAAAGCTCCCAGTTGGTCGGGTAGGGGCCACTGGTCGGCTGGATGCTGTCGGTGTGGCCCTCGACCCGAATGTCGTCATCCAGCGGACGGATCTCCTTCGCCACCCTGGCCAGAATGTCGCGCCCCTCCGGGCGCAGGGTCGCTTCGTCGGAATCGAACAGGAGCACCCCGTAGATGCTGATCAGCAGACCATCCGGGCGGGTCTCGACCTGGAGGCCACCCCGCGCGCCGGGGCGCACGATGCCCTGGAACGCCTCCTGGAGCCGTCGCGCCGTCGCGCCGTCGCCCGAAATGGTCGAGGGAACGGTCGTCGGCTTGGGCACCGGCGCGATCGTCGTGGACGCGTCCTCGGCGACGATCGCGCCGGACGAATCCAGCGACGGCGCGTCGCGGCCCTGCAGGACGTCGACGTGAAACGCCTGCTGCATCCCTTCCTGGAACTTCTTGAACTTCTGCACGTCCGCCTTCGAAATGCTGTAAAGGATGATGAACAGGGCAAGGAGCAGGGTGAGCATGTCGGCGTAGGTGATCAGCCAGCGCTCGCTGCTCCCCCCACCGCCGCCGTGCCCACTCGACATCAGGCCGCCTCGGTGGCCGCCGCGGCGGACGGAGCCCCGGTTTGCTTCTTCGCCGGGGCGGCGCTCGATCGCTGCTTTGGCGCCAGGAACACGTCGAGCTTGTCGCGGATGACCCGCGGGTTATCCCCGGCTTGAATCGCCAGGATGCCCTGCATGATCAGATGGCCCCGGCGCTGCTCCTCCTCGCTCTTCAAGCGAAGCTTGCTGCCAATTGGCAGGTAGATCAAGTTCGCCGTGCTCACACCGTAAAGGGTGGCGACGAAGGCGACCGCGATGCCCGCGGCCAGCTTGGTCGGGTCGTCAACCTTGCTCAACACGTGGATCAGCCCCAGCACCGCGCCGATGATTCCCAGGGTTGGCGAATAGCCGCCCATCATCTCGAACATCGCGTAGCCGGACGCGTGTCGCTCGGCGGTCGCTTCGACGTCGGCTTCCAGGACCTCCTTGATGACCTCCTCGTCGGTGCCGTCCACGACGAGCTGAATCCCCTTCCGCAGGAACGGGTCGGGAAGATTCTTGATCTCGCTCTCCAGGCTCAGCACCCCGTTCTTGCGGGCCCGGGTCGCCAGGTCGACGAACAGCTCGACCAGCTCGCTACCGCGCTGTCCCCGGTCAAAGAAGGCGCGGCCGAGCAGCGAGGGAAGGCGGGCGACGTTCTCCATGGGGTTGCTGAGGATCGTCGCGCCCAGGGTGCCCACGATCACGATCATGAACGCCGGCACGCTGATCAGGCTGGTCATCGGCGTGCCGTCGAGCAACGCGCCCCCGAACACCGCGACGAGGCCGACGATCAGCCCGATCAACGTCGTCTTATCCATCAATCGCCCCTTCGCTCGCCGGCCGCGCGATCCGGAAGCCTCCCTGGCGGATCGTCCGTTGATAGTCGACGACTTGCGCGACCACGGCGTCGACGTGTTCCTTGACGACGAAGTGCTTGCCGTCGACGCTGGTGATCACGGTGTCCGGATGGGCTTCGATTGTCTCGATCCGATCGGCGTTCAAGACGAAGCTGCTGCCATCCAGGCGGGAAAGGTAGATCACGGGCGGCTCCTACAGCGAGGAATCCAGGCGCGCGTAGACGATCAGGCGATGGTCGTAGGCGTGGACGCTCCGGTCGAAAACGCCGCCACAGGTAATCACGCTCAAGCGCGGCGGGCCGCTCCAGGAGAAGATCGAGGAGATTGGCGCGGCGCCGGACGGGTAGGTTCCGGAGCCGTCGACGACGAAGTGCCGGGCGCCACCGCCGAAGAGATCGACTTCGATCCGATCGCCGGGCTTCAGGTCACGCAGGGACCAGAAGATGGCCGGCCCGTGGACCGAATCGACGTGGCCGGCCAGCACGGCTTCCCCGGCCTGGCCGGGCGTCGGCCCGTAGCCGTACCAGCCGACGTCCGAGAAGCTTTTCGGCGTGCCCATCGTCCCATCGGCCTCGAGCCCAACGGTCTCGACCGGGGCGTCGACCCCAATTCGCGGGATCTTCACCCGCACTGGCAGCTCGAGGGGCCCGAGTCCGGTTACCTCGGGCCCAGCCATCGTGGGAAGCGGAGGGAGAACCGGCTCGGCGGGAGCGAGGGCAACGGGTGTCTCGGTCGGCGGCGCCGGGGTCATGGACGCGGCGGGCAGGGTCGTGGCGGGCGTTGGCTCGACCCGGACGGCCGGGGTGGCCGTCGTCTGTCCGGCCAGCCGCGAGATCGGATTGCCGCCCAGGCTCGCGCATCCCGCGGTCAGGAGAAGAATCGCCAGCAGGGGGAGCCAGGGCGATCCACGGAGAGCTCTCTTCATTGCACCGAAGGAAGAGGAAGGGAGGAAGGTGACGGTCGGGCGGGCGCGGCACGTGCGGGGAGATTCTCTCTTGTCCCAATACTGACAAGACGATGATTCGACGCTAGCTGTCGTTATTGTGACAACTAGAGCGGTTCCGGCGATTTTCGGAGCGGACGGTCGGATTGTGGCAATACGTCGAAGAATGTAGTAGCATTTGTTCGATGCGGTTACTAATTGATGCCGATGGGCTCATCAAGGTCCACCGCGCCGGCATCCTGGGCGACGTGCTACGGGTGTTCTCCTGTGCCGTTCCAGGGCCGGTTTTTCACGAGGTAGTCACGCGAGGCAAGGCCTACCTCCACCAGGACGCCGAGGAGATCGAGGTCCTTCTGGCCGGCTCCGCCGAGATCGTTCCGGTCCACGCCCGCACCCTGCCTGAATCGGGCTTGGGATCCGGTGAGCTGGCGGTCTTGGATCTTGTTTCCCGCGACCGAGACAGCGTCGTGATGAGTGACGACCGGCGCTTCCTATCCGCGCTCGCGACGGAGGGCATACCGTTCCTAACGCCGACGGACGTGCTCGTCATCATGGCACGACGGAGGGACCTGGCCCCTGACCAGGCTCGCGACGCCCTGGAACGGCTACGGCCCGCGATCCGCGAGGCTGCCTATTGGGAAGCGCGTCAAAACCTGGAGAACGGAGCAGAAAACCGTGAAGGGTAGTAGAGTAGTTCCCCTGCGCATCCCGGAGAATCTTGACGACCTCGCCTCGTTAAGCGCCAGGGAACAGCACACCGATAAGGCGACGGCGCTGCGGCAGTGGATTCATGGCGGAGCGACCGAGTACCTTTTGAGGCTGGTCGGGGAAGGCCGGCTGAGTCTGGCCCGTGCCGCCGAGCTCCTGGATTCGACGGTCTACGACCTGGAGCACCAGGCGCGCGTGCGTGGGATCGAGCTCGGAGCCACCGCTGAGCAGCGCCGACAGTCCCGAGAGCTGGCGGCCAGGCTAACCCGCTAGGCCCGTGGAGCTGAGCGACGTCATTGGGTCGACGATCGCCCAAACGTTCGTCGGGGCGGGTCTCATCGTTCTAGCTACTCGCCCTGGCTCCGTGATTCTCGGCGTCCTGGCAGGCCGGGCACAGCCCGCGCACGTCGGTTGGAACGAAGCCGTCGGGCGCGCCACGTCGGAGCGCCTCGGGATCGGCGACCGTGCCCCAGGCGTCGCAGGCCAGGCAGGACCAGCCCAGCGCGCCCAGGCTGGAGAATACGATCCGTGCCTTGGGGCCGTGGAGGGCGCCGCTGACCCGGGCAACCGAGCGCGACGTTGGCACGATCGCCAGCTCGTCCGCGAGCCGACGGTGAACGGCGGTCGGCCCGGCCCGCGGGTTCTCGGCGAGGTTGGCGACGACGAAGTCGCGGCCCAGCAGCCGGCGGTCCGAGCCCATCAGCTCGCGCATCAGCCCGGGGTTCTGATAGAGTGCCCCGACCGGAATGACGCTCGCGCGGCGGGTCGCGACGCCGGATGCCGACCGTCCCCGGCGCAGTCCCGGCGGCAGCTCGCCGCCGTCGCCCGGCGCCTGATCCAGCGCCCGTTGGCAGCGCGCGCAGTACCCACCGAGGTCGAGCGGCAGCAGGTGGCTCGCGCGCAGGCTCGCGATCGCGGGGTCATCGAGGGCCGGGGCCAGGGCGCGTCCGCAGCCCCAGCAGACCCAGACGGCTCCCACCGTTTCTCCCCGCGCCCGGCAGCCCGAAGGGCTATGCAGCAATGCGAGAGTGCGGTAAACCGTTCGGCGGTGGACGTCGATCTCCCGTCCGACGAGCGCGGC
>JBOGTX010000287.1:0-2469 GCA_050695695.1 Chloroflexota bacterium | reverse complement strand
GCCTGCATCAGCGTCCGCAACCGTTCGCCACGCATCCACCGTCCTCCTGAATCGTGAGCTACCATCGGAAACGGTGCCTATTGTACACCGATTGCCCGACGAAAGCCGGAGCCGGGCGGCATGCCTTGCCGCCCGGCTCCGGCGTTCGTCGGGCAATCGGTGTACAATAGGCACCGTTTCCGATGGTAGCTCACGATTCAGGAGGACGGTGGATGCGTGGCGAACGGTTGCGGACGCTGATGCAGGCCGATCGGGTCATCGTCAACGTCGGAATTTCCTTTCACTCCGCCGCGCTGGTCGAGATACTCGGCTACGCCGGGGTGGACGACGTTTACCTCGACGCCGAGCACGGCTCGATCAACGAGTTCCAGTGTGAAGACATGGTGCGCGCGGCGGATCTACTGGATAAGCCAGTCATCATCCGCGTTCCGAAGAACGAGCCGCACGTGATCCTTCGCTATCTCGACATCGGCACCTCCGGCATCATCGTGCCGCACGTTGCGTCGCGGGAGGACGCCGAGCGCGCGGTCAAAGCGATCAAGTACGGACCGGAGGGCACGCGCAGCTTCGCTGGCAACCGTGCCGGCGGCTACGGCGCCCAGGAGTCCGCGACCGACTACATCGCCCGGGCAAACCGCGAGACGGTGGTGATCGGCCTCTTCGAGGATATCCACGGCCTGGCCAGCGTTCCGGACATACTCGCGGTCGAGGGGCTCGACGCGCTGATCGTCGGCCCGAACGACCTCGCGTTCTCGATGGGATATCCGGCTCAGCCCTGGCACCCGGAAGTTCAGAAGGTCGTCGATCAGGTCATCGTCGCGTGTCGACGGGCCGGCATTCCGACCGGCCTGCCGGCAAACGACTTCGAGCAAGCGCGGCGGCACGTCGAGCGCGGGTGTCGCATGATCACGGTCAACGCCTCGGCCCTGCTCATGGGGGCCGTCAAGCAGTTCATGAGCCAGATCCGCGAATGACGCGTCGAGTTGGAGGATAGGGCATGGCATCGACCGAAACCTACGATCTCACCGGACTCCGGGCGGCGTTGCCGTCGCTGGCCGACGTCACTTACCTGAACAGCGGCACCGAAGGGATCATGGCCGAACCGGTGCTCAAGCGGTATTTCGAGATCCTCGGGCACTTCGAGCGCTACGGTTACTGGGACCGCCGCCGGATCTCCGACGAGATGACCCGGGCGCGCGAGCGATTGGCCAGCGTGATCAACGCCGACCCCGACGAGGTGTGCGTGACCCACAGCGGCACGGACGGCGTCAGCATCGTGCTGGGGGCATTCACCTTTCAGCCCGGCGACGAGATCGTCATCGGCAGCGAGGAGCACCCGGCGATCGCTTACCCCTCGTTCGCCCTTCAGACGGTCGCCGGGATTCGGGTCAGGCGCTTTCAGTTCTGCCACGACCCGGCCGACACGCTCCGCTCGTTTCAGTCCCAGTTCACCCCGAAGACCCGGGTCGCGGCCTTCAGCCACGTGTCGTGCGAGACCGGAATCCGCATGCCCGCCGCCGAGATGACCCGCTTCGCCCACGATCGTGGTGTGCGCGTGCTGCTCGACGGAGCTCAGTCGGTTGGCTCGTTTCCGGTCGACTTCCATGGAATCGGGTGCGATTACCTGACCGGCAGCGTCCACAAGTGGCTGTGCGGGCCGAAGGGAACCGGCGTTCTGGCAGTTCGGCGGGATCGCCTGGATGACCTGACTCCCCGCTACATCGGCGGAGGCTCGCTGGCGGAGGGAATCCCCTCGGACCAGTTGAATCGGCCAGAAGACATCCGAGTCCAGTTCCACCCGACGGCGACCCGCTTCGAGTACGGCATGCGCAATCCCGCGCTCTACGCCGGGGTGGCCCTCGCGGTGGACTACCTCGCCGACGTCGGCTGGCAAGTGATCGCCGACCACGAGCGGGAGATGGTGACCGAGCTGAAGCGGCGCCTCGCGGCGATCGACGGCGTGACGGTTCAAACGCCGATGGAGTGGGAGCATTCCTCGCCGATTCTCAACTTCAAGGTGGCTGGCCTAACCGGCAAAGAGCTGAACCAGCGGTTCTGGGACGATTGGCAGATCGTCCAGCGCGCGGTGCGCGATCCCGATGGCATCCGCCTCTCGGTCGCCTACTTCACCGGTCCCCAGGACCTGGATCGCGTCGTCGAAGCAGTCAAGCAGATCCGTCGCGGCTAGGAACGGCGCGACCGCTTAGTCCCAGGTCTCTTCGAAGGTGACCCGGACGTTGCCGTGCACGTTGACGATGTCGGTATAGGTGTGATCGCCTTCCCGTCGGCACGCCAGGTCGACCGAGCCCTGGCCGATGGGAACGCGGCTCACCTGAAGCTGCTTCAGCCAGATTGGCAGCCGCGGCCGGACGACCCGGAGAACGCCATTGGGCGCGTCCGGCCGAAGCCCGAGCATGATCTGGGTCACGAAGTCGAAGACTCCCGCCGCCCAGGCCTGCGGACTACAAG
>JBOGTX010000286.1:0-5235 GCA_050695695.1 Chloroflexota bacterium | reverse complement strand
CTTCTCCATATATTCCGACATATCGATGCGGATCATGGACTCGGAATCGTCGAACATAAATTCGGCGAGCGTGCGCGCGAGTTCGGTCTTGCCGACGCCGGTCGGACCGAGGAAGATGAAGCTGCCGAGTGGTCGATTCGGGTCCTGCAGGCCGGCCCGAGCGCGCCGAATCGTGTCCGCGACGACCCGAATCGCGTCTTCCTGCCCGACGACCCGCTCGCCCAGGCGCTGCTCCATCCGCAGGAGCGCGTGCATCTCGCCTTCGAGCATCCGGCTGACCGGGATCCCGGTCCAGCGGCTGAGGTCTTCGGCGATGTCCTCCTCGTCGACTTCCTCACGCAAGAGTCGCCCAACTCTCCCCTTGGCCGTCGCTTCGAGCTGGTGATCGGCCTCCTCCAGGTCACGCTCGACCTGGGCCATCCTGGTGTAGCGCAACTCGGCGGCACGGTCATAGTCGGCGGCGCGCTCGGCGTCTTCGGCCTCGTGGCGGAGGCGCTCGCGCTCCTCCTTCAGATCGCGGACCCGCTGGATCGCGTTCTTCTCTTCCTGCCAGCCGGTCCAGAGGCGGTCGCGCTCGGCGCCGATCGTTCGCAGCTCGAGCTCGATCTGGCCGACGCGCTCGACGGCCGCGGCGCTCTGCTCCTTGCGCAGGGCCGCGCGCTCGGTCTCGAGCTGGGCGATCCGCCGCTCGACGACGTCGAGGGCAGCCGGAACCGAGTCGATCTCCATGCGCAGGCGGGCTGCCGCCTCGTCGACCAGGTCGATCGCCTTGTCGGGCAGGTGCCGATCGGAGATGTAGCGGTGGGACAGGCTCGCCGCCGCGACGAGCGCGGCGTCTTTGATCAGGACGCCGTGGTGGACCTCGTAGCGCTCGCGCAGCCCCCGGAGGATCGCGACGGTGTCGTCGACCGTCGGCTCCGCAATGAACACCGGCTGGAAGCGGCGCTCGGGCGCGGCGTCCTTTTCGACGTGCCGGCGATACTCGTCGAGGGTGGTGGCGCCGATGCAGTGTAGCTCGCCCCGGGCGAGCATCGGCTTGAGCAGGTTCGAAGCATCCATCGCGCCCTCGGCGGCGCCGGCCCCGACCACGGTGTGCAGCTCGTCAATGAAGATGATGATCTCGCCGGCCCCCTTCTGGATCTCCTTGAGCACCGACTTCAGGCGCTCCTCGAACTCACCGCGATACTTCGTGCCGGCAACCATCGCGCCCAGGTCGAGCGCGAAGATCCGCTTCTTCTTCAGGCCCTCGGGAACGTCGCCTCGAACGATCCGCCAGGCCAGCCCTTCGACGATCGCCGTCTTGCCGACGCCGGGCTCACCGATCAGGACCGGGTTGTTTTTGATCCGCCGGGAGAGAATCTGGATCACCCGGCGGATCTCGGCGTCGCGTCCGATCACCGGATCGAGCTTGCCGCTCTGGGCGAGTCGGGTGAGGTTGCGGCCAAACGTCTCGAGGACTTCGTAATTCGTCTCGGACGCGGTCCGCTGGGCGCCCCGGAGCTCGCTCAACGCCTGGTACATCCGCTCCAGGGTAATCCCGTGGTCGGCGAAGATGCGCGCGGTGACGCCGCCAACCCGCAGGTCGACCATGGCGAGGAAGAGGTGCTCGAGCCCGACGACCTCGTCGCTCAGCCGAGCCGCCTCGCTCTGGGCCAGGTCAAGGGCGCGAGAGAGCCGGGGGGCGGGATACTGCGCGTGGCCGAAGGCTTTCGGAAATCCCTCGATCTCGGCGACCAGCTCGGAGCGGATCAGCGCCTGGTCGATGCCGAAGCTCGCGATCAGCTCGGCGCTCGGCCCATCCTCCCACTCCAGGAGGGCAAGCATCAGGTGCTCGGGCTCGATCTGGCCGTGGTGTTCCGAATTCGCGATATGCTGCGCGGCGAGCAACGCCTGTTGCGCTTCCTCGCCGAGTTTCCTCTGACGCACGTCGTTCCCCCCGAGCGATTGAGCAGATTCCAGAATCCAGGAGTCAGAAACCAGAAGAGGAGATGTGGAAGAGCAACTGCCCCCAGAATTCCGTTCTAGAATAGCACACCGGAGGCTGCTTGCGGACAGCGCTACAGGCGACAATGCCTCCCGTTCAAGGGCACCATTAGAGCGGGCAGCTCATTCAATAGAGCGGGCAGCTCATTCAATCGTTGGTGCCTTCAAGCTGGCGAAGGTCTCGCGCGGTCGCCAGCCGAGGATTCGGTGGGTGCGCTCCAGGTCAAACCCGCGCTCGCCCTCGTCAGTCGCCATGATGTGGAACGGCTGGAAGCCGCTCAGATCGACGGCCAGTCCGAGGGCGCACGCCCGGGCAAGGTCGTACCGGCAGACGAACCCGAAGTAGGTTTCGGAACGGGACAATGGGGTGCCATCCTTGGCCGTCATGGCACCCCGCCCGACGCGCGGCTTCCAGGACGTTCGCGGTGCCCAGGACGTTCACCCGCATCGGAGCCTCCGGGGTGTCGTAAGCGCCCGGCCCCGCGGCCATCGCCAGGTGGACGATCGCGTCCACGCCTTCGACCGCCCTGCTCACCGCCTGAAAGTCGGCGACGTCCCCGACGATCCGATCCAGCCGGACCGGGCACCAGATCGAAGCAGCGCAGCTCGTGCTCGCTTCCCAGAATCTCGGTGACGGCCCGTCCGACGAAGCCGGACGCGCCGGTGATCAGAACGCGCACCCTCCATCCTCCCGTCAGCGATTCAGACGTCAGCAAAGATCACGGTAGCCCCAATTCCCTGGCCCCACGCTCGGTGAGATCGTTCGCCGACCACGGGGGATCCCAGGTCAGATCCACCACGACCTGCGCGACCCCGGGAACCCGCAGCAGGCGCCGACGGATCGGCTCGCCAAGGTAACCATACTTCGGGCGCCCGCGGTGAGGCATCGTCATCAGAACGGATACCGTGTCGCCTTGCACCCGGACGTCGTGGATGTATCCCAGATCGACGACGTTCGCGTCGATCCGATAAAGCATCTCGTCGCGGCACTCGCGCAGGGCGTCCCAGATGGCCTGCTTGCTGATCGGGCTGTCGCCGGCCTCGCCGGGCCGGGCAAGTTGGCCGGCGGACGCGACGATCGGGAGATCGGGAACCTCGCCCGCGCGCGCCGGCAAGGGATGCTGCAAGCGCTGATAACACTCCTCGATCGCCCGCGCGCCGTCGTCCGCTCGGTACGGGGACGTGAGATAGGCATTGCGCTGGGTCAGCACCGCGCCGGCCGGAAAGTACGGGTCGTCCCGCGCCGCCCAGCGACTCCAGAGCTGGCCGTGGCCCTGGTAGTCGAGAACCGGCGGGCCGGCGTGGTAGAGCGTCCCGGGAAAGCCGCTGGCGGCGTGCTCCAGGCGCAGCGCGACGAAGGCGTGGCGACTGTCTCGGTGGAAGAAGCCGACGCCCCAGAGCCCGTCCTGGTGCTCGGCCGGAACCTCGCCCTCGCGCAGGTGGCCATCTTCGCCCAGCCAGAGAGCATCGGTAAACGAGTAGCCGGAGAACACCCACTCGTCGTCGCGCAGATAGTTCAGCGTGAAGTCCTGGATCATCTCCAGGCGCCCGCGTTTCAGGAAGTAAGGCGTGCCGGCGTAGAACGTGTACGTGACGTCGACGTGCATCCGGCTCGGGGTGAAGAGCGGGTGGACCGGGCCGTGGGGAAAGCCCCAGCGGCGGACGCTCACCGCGAGCGGTCCGCGGGTGACCTCGTAGCTCGGGCAGGTCGCCCAGTTCGTCACCCGAAACTTCTGGAAGTGGCCCGAGGCGAGATAGTCGTGCGCCCAGTCGATATTTGGCGGCTCGCCGTGACCCTCGCCGCCGGCGAAAAGCTCCAGGCCGTGGCCTCCCTTGTAGGTCAGGCGCTCGAGCTGCCCCATCTGGCGCGAGAGCGAGGCGATAAAGTGGGCGTTTTCCACGTCGAGGCCGAAACCCTCGCCGTGAATCCGCAGGTCGCTGGGGTAATCCGGCCGCGAGGCGTCCGGGTTGCCGCTGAAGAGCAGATAGGTCTCCCGTCCGCGCGCCGGGACCGAGGCGAAGAAGACGAGTCGCCCGGAGCGCTCCCCACCCCGCCGCCGCTCGTCGTCGATCTGGCTGGGGACTTCGACCAGCGCGCCCGTCGTCGGATCCACCCGGGCGAGCCGCGCTTCTCGCGCCAGGCGAGTCGTCGGACCAGTCGGCACGCTGACCAGAACGTCGACCGGCTCGCGCTGGCGGTCGAGTCCAGCCGTCTCCACGAGCGTCAGCACCTGGTAGGCTGACCAGCCTCGCGCCCACTCGCGCCAGGGCTGGGGAAGGCTGGCGGTCTCGCGCGCGGCGCCGGCCGAGAGAACCGGCTGCCCCGGCTCGGCCCGAAGCTGTCGCTCGGCCTGGACGCCGTCCTTGACCGAGTCGGCGAGCGCCGCCGCGAGCTCGTAACGCCCCGCGGCGAGCGCCGCCCGCAAGAGCGTCAGCTTCGTCTCGACGCTATCGGTTCGGCTGGCGTAGCTGTCTTCGTTGGCGGATGTCATCGGCTCGCCTCCCCTCCAGTTACCCGATAATCTCAGGCCATTGGCTTACTTTAGCCTTTGAAGCCGGAGAAAACTACTCCCTCGACGAAGACCTTTCGAGGAAGCACCGAGGGGAAGAACGATCGGGTCCCCACCCCATCCGCCAAAGAACGCTCGGACAGAACGGTTCAGGAACGGTGGGTGGCCTACACTCGGATCCAGCAAGACGCTGGTGGGAACATCCGGGTGTTCCGAGCCAATCCACGATCAGGAGTAGAAGATGATGAAAGAGCCTGGCGAGGCTCCACGTTCTCATCTGTTCACGATTCGGGTCTGGGAAGAGCCGATCGGCGCCGAGCAGAAGGAGTGGCGCGGCAAAGTGCAGCTTCTGACCAACGGCGACGCGCGCTACTTCCGCGATTGGGCAACCCTGGTGCCGCTGCTACGGACGATGCTGTCGGAGTCCGAGACGGACTCCGCGCGAGGAGGAAACTGATGCTGACGAAAAATTGCCTCGGACGGGGCGCGCTTCTGTACTGGGCGGTCCTCTTGACGCTGAGCGCGGCCGTTCTCCACCTGATCGGCGCGTTGGATCAGCCGCCGCGATCGGTGCTTCTGGTCGCGCTGTTGGTCGCCGCCGCGATCGTCCAGGCCGCGATCGCCCTGGCGGTCGTCGCGGTCCCGTCGCGGCGGTTGCTGCTTGCCGCGGCGGCAATCGAAGGGGCGGCGATGCTGGTCTGGGCCATCGCCCACTTCGCCGGGCTTCCGGACGGCGTCACCA
>JBOGTX010000285.1:0-1929 GCA_050695695.1 Chloroflexota bacterium | reverse complement strand
CGTCAAGAGCACGGTTATCCCCGGCACCGCGGATGGCGTGGTGCGGCCGGCCATCGAGGCCGAATCCGGACGAAAGGTCGGCGAGTTCGGATTGTGCGTCAATCCGGAATTCCTGCGCGAGGGGCACGCCATCGCCGACTTCCTCGACCCGGATCGTCTGATCATTGGTCAGTGGGACCCGCGCTCCGGCGAGACGCTCGCGCGGCTCTACCAGAGCTTCTCCTGCCCGATGATCCACACGACCCTGCAAAACGCCGAGCTGATCAAGTATGCCTCGAACGCGCTGCTCGCCACGCTGATCTCGTTCAGCAACGAGATCGCGACGCTGTGCGAGGCCACGCCGGGCGCCGATATTCAAAATGTGATCCGGGGGGTACACCTCGACCGGCGGCTCTCGCCGGTCGTCGACGGCCAGCGGATCGAGCCCGGCGTGCTGAGCTATCTCTGGGCCGGCTGCGGCTTCGGCGGAAGCTGTTTCCCGAAGGACGTCAACGCGCTGCGCGCCTACGGGCGGCGGCAGAGCGTCGACGTGCCACTGCTCGACGCGGTGATGGCCGTCAACGACCAGCGCCCCCTGACCCTGGTGGACCTGACCGAGAAAGCAGTCGGCTCCCGTGCTGGCACGACGGTCGCGGTGCTCGGCCTCGCCTTCAAGCCGGGCAGCGACGATACTCGGAAGTCCCCGGCGTTCCCGGTGGTCCGGGAATTACGCCGGCGCGGCGCGACGGTCCAAGTGATCGATCCTTTGCTGACCTCCAAACCGCTTTCGCCCGCGCTCGGCGAAGCGCTTGGCCCCGGCGTTGCTCCGTGCGCGACCGGCGCGGAGGCGCTCCGGGGCGCCGACGCGGCGGTGCTCGTGACCGGGTGGCCGGAGTTCGCCGCCTGGGACTGGGAGGAGCTCGGGAGACTGATGCGCCAGGCCATCGTGGTGGACGGGCGGAACGCGCTGGCTGACGTTCGGTGGCCAGCCCCGGTCCGCTACGTCCCAATCGGCCGGGTTCCCGAGGCCGCGGCGGCGCTGGTCGAGGTTGGCTGAGTCGTTGGGTCGATCGGCGTGGCGCGGAGGTGGTCACGGTGTTGGGCCTCGGCGGGCTCGGCTATCGCATCCGTCGGCGGATCGCGCGCCTCGGTCGCGGGCGTGGCAACGGTCGAATCGTCGCCGGGGATCGCCTCGCGGCGCACCGACAGGCCGTGATCGACGCCGCCACGCGCCACGATATGATCTCCCATCCCGACGAGCTGTACTACGCCGAGCAATACCTCTATTGGATCGAGCAGGATCTGGTCGGTCGATTTCCGGACCGTGCCCTCCGGATCCTCGACCTTGGCTGCGGCCAGGGACGGATTGCCCTGCCCCTGGCCCAGCGCTACGCGCCGGATGTCCGGGTGACCGGGGTAGACCTGACCCCGGCCGTGGTCGACGCGGCCCGGCGACACGCCCGGGACCGTCACCTGAGCAACGTCGTGTTTCAGGAGGCGGACGTTCTGGAATTCGCGCGTTCCCGCCCGAACGCTTGCGCCGACGTGATCGTGTTCCTGGAGGTCAGCTTCATCCTGCCCACCCTTCGGGATGTCTCGCGGGAGATCGGCCGAATCCTGCGCCCGGGCGGACTGCTGTTTATCGCCGGCCGCTCCCAGCATTACAATCTGCTGCAAACGGTTCGCGCGCGATCGTGGGAGAGCGCCCGGCTGGTCATCGACCGGCGCGAGGGCTACCTCTTCGGTGGCCAGACCTACTTCACCTGGCAAACGCCGGAAGACCTCGACCGGCTTCTGACGGACAGCGGGCTGCGCGTGTTGAGTCACCGCGGGGTTGGGGTGTGCTCCGGCATTCTCGGGGATCCGCTGGCCGGGCTGGCCCGGCCGGGAAAAATGTCGGGCCAGGAGCGACGCCAACTGATGCAGGTCGAGCTCGCGGTCGCGGAGCGG
>JBOGTX010000284.1:0-4194 GCA_050695695.1 Chloroflexota bacterium | reverse complement strand
CCCTCGATCAGCTTGTCGGCCCGTACAATCTTGAAGGTCTGAGCGCCGACGAGGTCGAGACCTTCCGCGCCCAGCAGCGCCGCCACTTCGAAGAGAGCGTCCGGTACTCGCGGGAAGTGCTTGGTTTGGGTGAGCGCGGGCGGTGAGGCCGCGTCCTACCAGGCAAGGTAGCCGCCGTCCACCGCGACGGTGTAGCCGGTCATCAGGTTCGACGCAGCGGAGGCAAGGAAGACGGCAACGCCCTTGAACTCGTCGGGGGTCCCGATCCGGCCGATCGGCGTTCGCTCGGCGATCTGGGCCAGAACCTGTCGCGACTCGTCGGACTCCCCGCGCAACATGCCACCGGCGATGTTCGTCCGCGCGTAGGTCGGCGCGATCGCGTTCACCTGGATGTTGGCTGCCGCGAGCTCGATCGCCAGGCTTCGGGTCAAGTTCACGACGCCGGCCTTCGCCGCGGCGTAGGCTCGCCCGCGGCCGGGCCGAAAGTTCGCGACCAATCCGTAGATCGATGCGGTACTGATGATCTTTCCCTTACCACGCGGGATCATCACCTTCGCTGCTTCCCGCGCGGTGAGAAAGACGCTGGTCAGGTCGACGTCGATCAATCGCTGCCACGATTCCAGACTCGACTCGATCAGCGGCTGGGTTGGCTCGGCGATGCCGGCATTGGCGAAGACCACGTCGAGTCCACCAAGCTGCTCGACAGTTGCTCGGACCATGGCCACGACGTCGGCCTCCTGGCTCACGTCGGCCTTCAACGCGACCGCCCGGCGCCCGAGGGCACGGATCTCCCGAGCGGTGGAGTTCGCCGCATCAAGGTCAAGGTCGGCGCAGGCGACGTCGGCGCCGGCCTCCGCCGTCGCCTGGGCGAACGCAGCGCCCAGGCCGCTGCCCGCGCCGGTGACCAGGACGACCTGCCCGTCCAGCCGAAACGAATCGAGGACATTTGCCATCTGCTTCACCTCCGCCACGATAGTAGCAGATCGAGCGCGGTTCTGGCAGCCGCGACGCGAGTGGTGAGACGCGGTTAATCTGTAGATCTCACACGTGGTTCGTTATACTGAAACCAGGACTCGTATAACGCGAGGGCGACGGGTATGGCGCGCGCGACGATGTCGGCGAAGGGATGGGTGGTGATCCCCAAGGTTCGGCGTGAAAAGTACGGACTCACCCCGGGGCGGTCGGTCGAGGTGATCGACTACGGCGGAGTCGTCTCGATCATTCCGATTCCGGCCGATCCGATCCGGACGATGGCCGGGATGTTCGCCCGGGAGGGCGGTGGCTCGTGGACCGAGGAGCTGCTGGAGGAACGTCGACGCGAGCGCGAGCGGGATGAGCGACGCCTCGGCCACTGAGTTCGTGCTCGACACCTTCGCAATCCTCGCGCTGATCCGGGGATCGAGTGGCTAGATCGTTTAGGTGAAGTCGCCGCTGGTGGGAATCGACGGTTGTCGGGCCGGCTGGGTCATCGCGAGCGCCGAGGGCTCGCTCGACTCGTTCGGCTTTTCGCTCGTGCCGTCCCTGGACGCGGTTTTCGAGTGGACGGATCGAAACGGCGCCATCGTCGCGATCGACGTGCCGATCGGGCTCTCCGAGGATGGCTCCCGCGACTGCGACCTCGCCGCGCGCGCCTTTTTGAAGGGGCATCGCAAGAGCAGCGTCTTCCCCGCGCCGTGCCGCGCCACTCTCGTGGCAGGAACCTATCGGGAGGCCTGCGAGCTCAACGCGCACGCCGGTGGGAAGAAAGTCACCAAAGAGCTTTACAACATCCTCCCCAAGATCCGTGAGGTCGATCTCCTGATGAGCCCGGCGCGTCAGGCGCGGATCCGCGAATCGCACCCGGAGGTGATCTTCGCCACGCTGGCCGGCGAGGACGCGCCACCGCTCCCGCCCAAGCGTCAGTCGGATGGGTCGCAGCGGCGCGTGGAGATTCTGAGATGGTCTCTCCCCCAGGTGAGTCTCGCCAGCCTGTATCAGGAACGGCTTCGAATAACGAGCGGGCGGCCGTCTGAGGGAATTGACGTAATAATTGGACGCTGGGAGGCTCTGGCTTCAAAGCCAGGAGCAAACATGCTGGCCCTGAACGGCCCGCCCCCGGGGCTTCAGCCCCGCGTCCCTGCTCCTGCCTTTCAAGGCAGAGCCGGCGATCCCTTCGCGACGGAAGATTTAGCGCCCAGCCAACCCCGCCTATCGGGTTCCAGCCTCGCCCTCGACGACCTGATCGACGCGCTGGCCTGCCTGGTGGCGGCCCATCGGCTGAGCGCCGGAGTCGCGCGGGTGTTTCCGGAAGGCGAAGCGCGGCTGCTGGACGCGCGCGGTTTAAGGATGGAGATCGTCGCGTAGGATAGTAGGATCGGTCGCCGGATCAAACGACGCGAGCAAGGTGCCTGGAGTCAGGAGGCGCGCTCGGGTGCCGATCGCCCATTGGCGTACGTTGTCCGCGAAGCCGCTTTTCGCGAAGAGGAGATGAAGCGCGTCAGGGCGTACCCGTGGGCCGAGCGCCCGGACGTGGCCCAGGTATCGCTGCAAGTCGTCCCAGGTGAACGAGTGATTCTGCCACTTGCACTCTCCGGTGATGATGACGTGCTTCTCCTCATCCAAACCGACGACGTCGACCTGATTGTCGGCATCCCACCAGCTTCCGAGCCAACTCGCGCTCACCGGGAGGACGCGCGCTCCGCTGGCCGCGCGTGCCCAGTCGCGGCACATTGCCTCGAAAGGCAAACCCATGTATTCGGGGAGACGCGAGATCACGTCGTCGACCACCCGCTCGGCGTCGCCGAACTCGATTCGCCCTTGATTCGGCTCGACGAACTGAAACCAGAACCGGAAGAAATTGTCGGTGAGATGGTACTGGGTGAAGTACGTCCGGCTCGGCTTCACCTCGGTGACCGGCAGAACGCGCTCGACGAGCCCCAGATCTCCCACCAGCGGCTCCATCACTCGGCTGAGCTGGGTTGCGCTGAGTCCGGTCTCGCGGATGATGTCCGACCACTGGTGCTGGCGCCGCGCGATCGCGCGAAGGACCGATAAAGCTTGCTGCGCGTCGTATGATCCGTGGTGGGCGGCGAACACCGCTTGCGGCTCCACGTAGAGGCGCGCCGTGGGCGACGCGATCGCTTCCAGGATATTGGCGTGGATCGACCGGTTCGGCTGAAAGAACGTCAGGTAGAGCGGAACGCCACCCAGGATTCCGTATGCCGTCAAGCTATCGAGGGGATCCGGGAAGCGGAGGAGCTCGGACGCCGCGCGAAAATCGAACGGCCGGACGACGAGGCGCCCGGTGATGCAGCCCGCGAGGGGCGCGTCGCCGGTCAATAGCTTCTCCATCATTTGAACCGCCGAGCCGCAGAGGACGAGCATCAAGTCGAGCGTTCGACCGCGGGCGTCCCACCAGTTCTGCAGCGTCGACGGTAAGCTCTCGTCGCGAGCGGTCCAATAGGGAACCTCATCGATCACCAGTAACAGCCGTTCTCGCTCGGCAAGCCTCTCGATCAGCGCGAAAATCGCTGGCCAGGTGCGCGGTGGCTCTGCCTGGAGCACCGGATCTTCCGAGATCCGGGCGAGATCGGCGCCAAGTTGCGGGAGTTGCTCGGAGCTAGATTTGAGCTGGCAGCGATAGTAGACACATCGCTTTCCAGTTGCGAACGATTCGAGCAAGTACGTTTTGCCGACGCGTCGTCGTCCGACCACCGGGATACATTCAGCCCGGCCCGACGACCAGAAGCGTTCGAGGCTTGCCAACTCGCGGCGGCGATTGACGAAGGGCATTGCCGTCTTTCTCTCTCGGCGCGAAGACATTTCTCTCAACTCAGAGATAGTACCAAATAAGTTACTAACTTTCAAGTTAGTAACTTATTTGGTACTATCTCTGAGTCTGCCAAGCTAGCCCTCCAGCCTGGAAACAAGTCCGATCCGCCCTGCCCGCTCGCGCCACTCAGTTGTTCTTGGGGTCCTCTCCGGCGGCGGCGCCCGAAGCCTCGGTTGGCACCGACACCGTCCGCCGGGTAGGGGCGGACGCACCGGATTGGCCGTCATCCTCGAAGGTTGGGCTCAAGTGGCCGGCCAGAATGCCCCGTCGCGCGCCAAGCAGCTCCCAGGTGCGCCCGAGGGCAAACGCGTAGAGCGCGAACAGGAGGCCGATCTGGCTCCCGACCGCGGCGGCTGGGCCCGGCGCCTGGACAAGCTGGAACG
>JBOGTX010000283.1:0-6465 GCA_050695695.1 Chloroflexota bacterium | reverse complement strand
CTCCTGCCGGTACTGGCCCTGATCTCGCTGCTCGCCACCCTCCGCCTGTTGCGTTTCGACCGACGACCCGACTGGGTCGTCTGGGTCCTGGTGAGCGCGATCGGACTCTACACCTACTATTATCTCGGGTTGCTCACCGCCGCCGAGGCGATCGCTCTGCTCTGGGCCGCCGCTCGGCGCGCCCGGCTCGGGTGGTGGGTCGCCGCCCAGGTCGTGACGCTTGCCCTTTACGCCCCCTGGGCGCTGCTCATGGCCACGCGGCTGGGTGGCTCAGCGCTCGCGCTTCCGGCCGCCACGGCGGTCCACCTGACGCCGACGACCTTTCTGCAAGAGAACTGGCAGGACTTCACCGTCGGGTTCACCATGCCGCCCGGAGCCACCGTGGTGATGGCTCTGTTCGCCATCGCCATCCTGTTGGGCGCCATTACCCTGATCCGGCGAAGCCCGGTCCTCGTCGCGCTCCTGGTTTTGAGCGCGATCGTACCGCTGGTCGGGGCCGGCGCGGTGCTCCTCGTCCGTCCCTTCTTCTACCCACGCTTCATCCTTTTCGCCACGATCCCGATCTGGGCGCTCACCGCGATCGGGCTGACCGCCTACCGCCGACTCTGGCCGCTGGCGGCGATCCTCCTGTTGGGGATCCTGGCCGGCAATGGCTGGACCTGGTACCACGAGCGGACGACGCCCCGAGTCGGCTACGCGCCCGACGATTATCGCACGGTCTTCGCCACGCTCCAGGCCAAGGCGCAACCGGGTGACGTTATCCTCTGTGGCTATCCCTGGCAGGCTGGCTATGTCCAGGCCTACCTCTGGAACCGCGGGGTGGCCACGGCGTTCCTACCGGGACACGTCGATCCGCGACGGATCGCCCAGGCGGTCGGCCCATCCGGGCGCGCCTGGGTGTACGAATACTCGCCGGACCGTCATTTCGAGGGCAACTGGCTCGAACAGACACTGGAGGAGAGCGATCCGACGCTCTCGGTCGATCAGTACGGCGACTCGCGGGTGCTGCTCTTCGCTCCCCGTCCGGCCGGGGCAGGCGGGGGACTGCCGACCCGGGCGACCTTCGGCAAGGAGATCGCGCTGGCATCCGCGGACGTGGACGCGTCCAGTCCGTTGAGGCCCGGCGCCGCGGTCGGCGTCACCCTTCGCTGGCGGTCCCTGGCAACGCCGAAGCGCGCCTACACCGTCTTCTTGCACGTCCTGGGGCCGGATGGCAAAGTCGTGGCGCAGCACGATGGTCCACCGGTCGGCGGGGCGTTCCCAACCGATCGCTGGAGCGTTGGGGAAGAGCTGGTGGATCGCTATACTCTCCTCGTTCCCCGGGGCGCGGCGCCCGGCCACTACCAGATCGAGCTCGGGCTCTACCGGCCCTCGAACGGACAGCGCCTGATCGTCGGCCCGACCCCGGAAAAGGATAACCGGATCGTGATCGCGGAGCTCACGGTTGGTAGCTAACTGGAAGAGAGGGGGAAGACATCCTGGGAGCGCGGCCCCCCATCCGGCATCAGACCCACGGGGGACGGCACGGTGGTGACGCGTCTCACGCGCTCGAAGCTCTGGTCGAACGATCGACTCTGGGAGGCGCTGGCCATCGCCGCGATTCTCCTCGCGGCCGCCGCGCTCCGGCTCGTTCGTCTCGCGTCGCTGCCCCCCGGCATGTTCACCGACGAAGCGGTCAACGGGGTAAACGTGCAAACCATCCTCGCCGGAGCCCCGCGACTCTATTATGGCGAGCGCGAGCCCATGTTCATGTACCTGGCCGCGCTGACCACGCTGGTGCTCGGTCCCAGTCCAATGGCGATCCGGGCCGCGGCGGCCCTTTCCGGTATCGTCGGGGTCGCGGCCGGCGGCGCGTTGGCGCGGCAGCTTTTCGGACGGGTCGTTGGGCTGCTGGCGGCGGCGGGAATAGCGTCGTCGCTCTGGCTGACGACGATCAGCCGGCTTGGCCTTCGCGCGATCACCTTGCCCGCGGTCGAGTGCCTGGGTTTGGCATTGCTCTGGCGAGCCACCCGGACCGGTCGCCGGCGGGACTACGCGCTCGGCGGCGCCGTGCTTGGTCTCTCACTCTACACCTACCTCTCATCCCGCTTCCTTCCGTTCGCCCTGGTCGCGTTCGTCGTGCTGGCGCTGGCGGTCGACCCTCGCTGGATGCGCGCGCGATTGCTCGGTTTCGCGGTGGCCGGAGTCTTCGCGGCGATCGTCTGTCTTCCGCTCGGCTATTACGCCCTCCACCACCCGGATATGCTCCTGGGGCGGCCCGACCAGGTCGCCCTACCCGGCGGATCTGGCTACCTGCCCGCGCTGATCGCCAACGTCGGGCGTACCCTCGGCATGTTGTTCTTTCACGGCGACGCGAACTGGCGACAAAACTTTCGTGGCGCCCCGGTCTTCGATCCGCTCAATAGCGTCGTCTTCGTGCTCGGCCTGATCGCCGCCATCCGGTGGTTTGGCCGCGCGGTGCTTCTGGTGCTGGTCCTCTTCGTCGTCATGCTCGTGCCCAGCATGCTTTCGATCGATAGTCCCCACTATCTCCGCACCGCCGGCGCCGCCCCGGTGATCTACACGCTCTGGGCGCTCGGGCTCGTCTGGCTAGCCCGGCTGATCCGTGGGCAATCGCTGAAGCCAGACCCTCACCCCAACCCTCTCCCAGGGGGAGAGGGAGTCCACTCCCCCTCTCCATCTCCGGTGGAGAGAAGGCTCCCCCCCCCCGAGAAGGGGGTAAGGGGGGTAGACGAGCAGGGGGGTGAGGCCACGACCTCCCTCGCCGCCCTCGTCGTCGCGATCGTCCTGGTTGTCGCCTTCGCCCGCACCGGCTGGACCTACTTCGTCGACTACGCGAATAATCCGGCGGTGCCCGATGCCTTCACCGCCAATCTTGCCGCGGCCGGTCGGTTCCTCGCCGTTTCCCCGATCTGGCAGCACGACCGTTCCAACGCCTACCTGACGGATCTCTACCACCTGAACCGCGCGAGCGTCGCCTTCTTTCTTTACCGGGAGCTGCCCCCGGCCGGCCAGGCGAACTGGCTCGACGATCGCTCCATCGGATCCTTCTTCGCCCAGGATGGCGCGGTTCCGTTACCGGTCGCGCCGTCGGTCTACCTGGTCGACGGCGATGGGCAGATGACGCTCGCCGCGCTCGGGCCAGCCGTTCAGCGCACCGCCTGGATCGAAGATGGGCCACGCGTCGCCGGCCGGGCGATCTGGGCCGGGCCGGCCTCGGGCAATTGGTTCGGTCAGCCAAAGGCTGCCAGCTTCGGTCAATCGCTCGAGCTCGAGCGCGTCTCGGTTCAACCGACGATGGTCGGGCTACGCTGGAAGATTCGCCAGGTTCCGGATTATCAGCCGTCGATCTTCGTGCACGTCCAGGATGATCAGGGGCATACCCTGGCCACCGCCGATCAGGTTATCGGCTACCCGATCGAGGATTGGCGGGTCGGCCAGGAGCTCGTCACCTGGCACCCAATCCACCTGCCGGCCGGGACGCTACCGGGTCAATACCGCCTGACCGCCGGGGTGTATCGCAAGGCGACCGGCGCCCGCGAGCCGGCCCTGGTCGGCGGAAAACCGGCCGGAGACGTCGTCATCGGACAGTTGGCACTTACCACGCCGGTCGCCGGGCCGGTGGCGTTCGACCACCCGATTGGACGCGAGATCCAACCGGGGCTGGCCCTCGAGGGGTACGATCTCGGCGCGACCGACGTCGAGGCCGGGACGAAGCTCTCGCTCACCCTGGCGTGGCAGGCCACCACCAGAGCGTCGACCGATTTCGAGGTCGTCATCACGGCGCGAACTGCGAGCGGAGCGTCGGTGGGAGAATGGCGGGGGCTGGTCGGCGGGCCAGCCTATCCGACGAGCCGTTGGCGCGCCAACCAGCAGATCCGGCAACTCGTGGACCTTCCGATTGTCGCCACGGCCAGTGGAACCGCCGGGCTCGACCTCAGCGTCAGTCCGGTTGGCGCGTCGAGCCAGCCTTCCGTCGTGTCAGTCGGCCAAATAACCGTCAAAGCCTCGACCCACCGCTACACCGCGCCCGCGCCGGCCCACGGCCTCGACGTGGCATTTTCCGGAGTCGGCACCCTGATCGGCTTCGATCTGCCCGACCGCCAGTACGCGGCGGGCGAGACGCTACCAATCACCCTGTATTGGAAGAGCCAGGGATCGTCGCCGGTGGCCTACACCGTCTTCGTCCACCTGCTGGACGCCCAGAGCCACGTCGTCGGCCAGCGCGACGAGCCACCGGTCCACGGATCACGCCCGACGACCGGCTGGGTCGCGAACGAGTACCTTGCCGACGAGCACGACGTGTCGATCGACCCGAAGGTGGCCCCGGGGACGTATCAGATCGAGGTTGGGCTCTATGATCCCAGCACCGGGCAGCGCGTGGCGACCGGGACCCCGGATAATCGCGTCATCATTGGCACGGTTCGGGTGGGGGCGCCGGCCGCGGCACCGCGTTGACGACGTTCATCGCCACGGCAATTCCCTGGTCGAGCAGCACCTCGACCCCAGCCACCATCCGATCGAGCACGTCGGGAAGCTCCGCCGCTTCGCTCGCGCTGAACGTGGAAAGAACGTAGTCGACCGGGTCGATCCCCGGTGGTGGGCGACCAATGCCAACCCGCAGGCGCGGGAACTGGTTGGTGCCTAGCTGATTGATGATCGACTGGATGCCGCGCTGGCCGCCCGAGCTGCCGCCGTCGCGCAGGCGTAGACGGCCGAAGGGAAGGTCGAGGTCGTCCGCGATCACCAGGAGATCCGACGGCGTCAGATTCGACATCCGCATCAGCGCGCGCACGGCATCGCCGCTGTCGTTCATGAAGGTGCGCGGCTTCGCCAGGATCACGCGCTGACCGCTAGCTAATCCCTCACTCACGTCGGCGCGCGCCCGCTGCCGAGTGAAGGCCAACCCCCAGTGTCTGGCCAGAGCGTCGACACACAGAAAGCCAATATTATGTCGTGTCTTCTGGTACTCGCGCCCGGGATTACCGAGACCGACGATCAACCGAACCCGGGAGGGTGATGGAATCGGATCGGGCGGCGCGGGCGCGGCACTCACTCGCCGCCGCCGACGCGCACCGTCGCCACCACCGCGTGATCGCTCGACTGGCTGCCCGAACGCGCCACGAGCCGCTTCAGCGTCTGATGATCGTAGAGGACGACGATCAGTTGATAGCTTCCGGGCTTCACGCCAGCCGGCAGGGGCAGGTCGATCTCGTCCGCCACTTGCTGGCCGGGTCGCCAGGAGGAGGTCGGGAGCGTGTTGTTGACTGGCATCGCATCGTGTTGGGCGACCAGCTTTCCCGATGGATCCAGAAGCTGTAGCGACACCGTGTAGTCACGATCGATCGAGGTCAACGCCCGCCAGTCGAGCGTCACCGCCAGCGTCTGGCCCGGCTGGCCCGACAGCTCGGCCGGCCGGTAGCCGGTTAACGCGATCGCGCCTCCGAACTGAACCGCCAGCGCCTTTTCGGCGGCGAGCCGGGCCAGGGAATACTGTTCGAGGACGAGCGTTCCGTCCCTGGTTTCGGGGGCCTTGCCGTACCGAGCATCGAGCCAGTTGCGCACCGCGGGCAAGACGGCCGGTGACGGCTGCGACGAGTCCGTGACCAGCACGACGGTGGATCGCTCCCCGAGGCCGGTCTCCAGGCGATGATAGAGCGAGCGATCCCCGGTCCAGGTCAACAGCCCCGGCTCGGCCACCAGCAGCGACGGGCGTGGCTTGAGGTAGGCGCTGAGCTGATCGAACGTTTCCGGCTGGGTGAAAATCAACGCGGTTCCCGGATCGGTCTTGCGGATCGCCGCGATCGCCGGTGCCGCGCCAGTGCGCGCGAGCATCGCCGCCTCGAGCCCTGGCGCCACCAGGATCGCTGCCCCGACCAGGCCGACGATGGCCACGACCACGGCCGGCGCCGCGGCGCGCCGCCGGAGCTCGACGAAGCGTCCTCGAGCTTTCGGTCCGATCGAGGTCGCGGCCTCGACCGCGAACCAGATCAGCAGGACGGTCCGGATCGTCGCGGTGATCCACAAGAGCGGGTGCAGCGTCGGGAAAAGCGTGACGTAGACGTAGCCTTCGAGCACGATGTCGTTCAAAGTCAGCAGGACGACGAGCAGCGCGCCATCCACGCCCGGCAGGAGCAGCGCGACGAACGGCAACAGCCAGAGGGTGAACTGCTGGCTGAAGCCACGAGACAGCAAGAGCAGCAGGCAAATGCTAAAGCCGGTCAGCGCGATCGCCGCGCGGGCAGTTCCCTCCCGAGAGGCTGCCCGCCAACGCCAGGCGTACAACCCCACTCCGACGACGACCGCGGCCCACCAGAGCGCCGCGTCGTGCGATGGCGTCCCCCATAGCGCGCTGGCGTTGTAAAACAGGCGATCGTGCAACGCCGCGACGGTGCCGGTGTCGTAGTAATTGTCGAGAATCGCCCACGGACTCATCCACGAGCCCCGCGCGGCAACGTTCCGGAA
>JBOGTX010000282.1:0-1589 GCA_050695695.1 Chloroflexota bacterium | reverse complement strand
TCACGAGCGCGTGCGAGCTCACCTCGAGGACCGCGACCTGGCTTCCTTTGTCGCGCATCCGGGCAAGCTGACGTTGAATGATCGGTGCCGGCGGCGTCGTATGGGCGGTTCGGTTTCGCTCGGTGGTCTCGCCAACCGCCATCGCGACGGTCGAGATGAGCCCGGCGCACAGACCGGCCGCGTTGAGGATCGCCGCGACGAGGTGAGTGGTGGTCGTCTTGCCGTCGGTTCCGGTCACGCCGACCAGACCGATTCGCCGCGATGGATGGTCGTACAGCGCGGACGCGAGCTCGGCAAGGGCGATGCGGGCATCTGGAACGAGAACGGTTGGGACGGTCAGGTCAGGGGGCGCGGGTGGCTCGGAAACGATCGCCACGGCGCCGGCCTCGACCGCCTCGCCAATGAACGCGCGCCCGTCCAGGTGCTGTCCCGCGCGGACGACGAAAATGTCGCCGCTGGCCACGTCGCGACTATCGGCGCTGATGCCCGAGACCGGCACGGCGAGGTCGCCGTCGGACGAAAGCACTCTGGTCTGGCGGATGAGATCGGCAAGCATACCACCGGCTGCTGCAAAGAGTGTGCCGGGGTGAGGGAAAGGTTCAAGGGATCAGGCCGGCTGGGCCCTCTTCCCGCGTCGCCCCGGAACTCGCGCGATGAACCTTTGCCGCCAGCCCAGCGATCGCGACGACACTCACAGTGAAGCAGACAATGCCGATGAGCTGGGCCTGACCAAGTCCGAAGGCGTCCGGGGGCGCGTCGCGAAAGAAGCCGATCGCGACCTGGCCCACCGCGTACAGGCAGGTGAACGTCCAAAAATGCGCGCCGGCCGGAAGCCCGTCGTGCCGCGGTCGGACGAGCAGAAGGTAAAGCGCCAGGGCCCAGATGACGTCGTAGGCGGCGGCGGGGTGGACCGCGACGCCGCTGGTGTCGAACGACGCCGGATTGACGTAACGAATGGCGTCGAAAAGGCGGGTCGGCTTCCCGAGCTCGGCGCCGGTGAGCAGATCGCCAACCCGCCCGATGGCGAGGGCAAGCGCCAGCGCCGGGGACACCGCGTCGAAGAGCCGCCCGGGATCGATCCTCTGATGACGGGCGACGAGCAGCGCGGCAACGCAACCGACGATGATCGCCCCGTACAGGGCAGCGCCGCCCTGGCCGATCGAGAACAGGGCGAGTGGATGAACCCCGTAAAAGTTCCACGAGTCGGCGACGTGGAAAACTCGGCTGCCGAGGAGGCCAGCCGGAATCACCCAGATCGCACCACCGTACAGGAGCTCCGGGTCGATGCCCAGTCGACGTGCGTCCCTCGCCGCCACGGCAATGCCGACCAGGATGGCGATGCCGATGAAGATGCCTTCCCAGCCCAGGCTGAACGGACCGATCCGAGCGACGATCGGGTCGACGTCGATGATCATGGGATCACCCGGTCACATCGTCCTTCGAGGATGGCTACTATTCTATAGTAATCCAACGGTGAAAACCCCCGGGATTGGCGGAGCAAATCCCGGGGGTTCACCGTTGCCTGGAATCAATGTCCTTTTCCCGATCCGTTCGAGTGCCCGTCCGGTCCTCCCCGACGGCCGCCTCCC
>JBOGTX010000281.1:0-1748 GCA_050695695.1 Chloroflexota bacterium | reverse complement strand
GACAACGACCCCGCTCACGCCGATCGCGCTCAACGCCACGACGACCAGGAACGCGAAGCCCAGCGCGCGCTGGCTGGCGCTCTCGGTCGAGGGGCGCGCGAACGGCGCCGGGATCCGGGCCAATCGGGCGGAAAGCTCGACCGGCGGAACGACCATCAGAGCGGTGGCCAGGGCGGCGTCAAGCGCCTGCTGGCGCGTCGCCCAGACCGCGCAGGACGGACAGCTCGCCAGGTGCGCCGCGGACTCGCCCGGCGACGCTCGATCAAGACGCGCGGACGCCGAAGCGGTTCTCACCGATTCTCGGGTTGCCCAACTGGCGTCGAGCCATCGCCGACGAAATTCCTGGCAGGTCATGGCGCCTCCTCGACTTCCGATCTGCCGAGGCGACTCGCCAGGGCGAGCCGGCCCCGCCGGATGTGCGCCTTCACCGTGTTGAGCGGCAGATTCAGCACCTTGGCGATCTCTTCGTACCGCAACTCCTGGAAATAGTATAGCGTGAGCGCCAGGCGATGGGCAGTGGGTAACTCGTTCAGCGCCGCGCGAACCCGCGCCGACGCTTCATGGCGGTCGGCGATCAACGCCGGATCAACCAGCGGATCGACGTCGGGCACGTCGATCGTGTCGTCGTCGAGAAACGCCTCCTTGCTCCGTCCTCGTCGGCGAAGCGTGTCGAGCCCGAGATTGACGACCAGACGGTACAGCCAGGTCGTGAAGCGGGTCTCGCCGCGAAAGCTGCCGATGACCTGACACAGACGCAGAAACGCCTCCTGGGTCAGATCGGCGGCGTCTTCCGGACGACGCATCAGACTGAAGGCGACGCTGTACACGTAGTTTTGTTGCTCCTCGATGAGCTGCCGCCAGGCGGCTGGGTCGCCAGCCCGAGCGCGCTCGATGAGCTGGGGGCTTGGCTCGGCCACCCGGGCCGCCTCCTCGTTTCGTTACCGTTGATGTCTCACCGATCATGACGCTACGACACCGGATATTGTTGCATCGAGATCCGCTCGTCGCAACCTTTCGATAGACTCTGGGTGCAACATTTCTCACGGCGCCATCGTCACATCCACGTTCGAGGGCTGATCTTGTGGAGGACTCCGTGACGACAAATCATCTGTATCGAAGCCGAACCGACCGCATGTGCTGCGGCGTGTGCGGTGGACTTGGTGAGTACTTCGACGTCGACGCGACATTGGTGCGCCTATTCTGTGTCATCGCGACCATTCTAACCGGCGGGCTGGTGATCCTCGTTTATCTCGTGATGTCGATCGTCGTGCCCGAGCTACCCTTCGGCATGAGCCAGAAGTCGGCGCCGGACCCATCGGGCATGGCCGCCGGAATCGGCGCGGAATCCGGCGAGTCCCCGTTCGGCACCGGACCGTCGCCTCAATCTGGCTTCACCGGTGGATCGGCCCGATTTTCTGGCTCGTCGGGCTACGACCCGATTCATCACCGGCGTCAGTGGATCGGCTGGGCCCTGGTGGCGCTCGGAGCGCTGGTGCTGATGGCGAATCTGAACCTGCTGAGGTGGCTCAATCTCCACGAGACCTGGCCGGTCTTCTTGATCCTTGGCGGCCTTTTGTTGCTGCTGCGCCAGCGCTCCCCGTATTAAGCGATGCGATTGGCATTGGCAACCTCGGAAAGAGGATGAAGATGCAGCGTTCTTGGGAGTCGCGAGAGAAAGGTGGGCGACCGCCGCGGTTGGTGTTTCCGGTCCTCCTGATCGTGGTCGGTCTCCTATTTCTCCTCAACAA
>JBOGTX010000280.1:0-5363 GCA_050695695.1 Chloroflexota bacterium | reverse complement strand
CGCGGCGATCCTGTTCATGATCTATCTGTTTGTCCGGGTCGACGCGATCGTCGTCAGCGAGGTCGGGCCGGTCCGGGCCGCCGCGAACAGCGCGCGGGTGGTGGCCAACAACTTCTGGTCGACGGTTGGCTTCATCCTGCTGGTCTACGTCATTTCGCTGGGTACGCAGGTCATCTGGAAGGCGCTGGGCGATAACGACGCCGGGATGATCGTCGCGATCATCGGCAACGCCTACATCGCGAGCGGACTCACCGCGGCGAGCCTGCTCTTCTACAAGACGCGCCTGGCGCGCCTGCCGGCCGCGACCGGGGTTCTGGGACGGGTCAGCTCGCCGGAGTCTCGGGGGCAGAATTCCGAATCGAGAATCGAGTCGCGCCGCTAGGGCGCGCTCGCAGATCTTTCGTCTAATGGTCTTCGCGGGGGAAGCTACATGGCAGTTGGTGAAATCAACGACACGCTAGAGTACGGCGTCGACAGCATCCAGGTCCTCGAGGGGCTAGAGGCGGTCCGGCGCCGTCCCGGAATGTACATCGGGAGTACCGACGTCCGTGGTCTGCACCACTTGATTTACGAAGTGGTGGATAACTCGGTCGACGAGGCGCTCGCCGGAAAGTGCGATCAGATCAAGATCGTGATCCACACCGATTCGCGGGTGACGGTGAGCGACAACGGGCGCGGCATTCCGGTCGACGTCCATCCGAAAACCGGCATCTCCGGCCTGGAAACCGTCATGACGCGCCTCCACGCCGGTGGCAAGTTCGGCGGCGGCGGCTATAAGGTCGCCAGCGGCCTCCACGGCGTTGGCGTCTCCGCGGTGAACGCGCTGTCGTCCTACCTGCGGGTCGAGACCGTCCAGCGGGGCCACCTGTTTTCGCAGGAGTATGCCTCGGGCATCCCGCGAAGCCCGGTCTTCGATGAGGGCGCTACCCAGCGAGTCGGCACCACGGCGACGTTTCTTCCCGACGCGAAGATTTTCGAGACGCTCGATTACCACGCCGATACCCTGATCCAGCGCTTCCGGGAGATGGCCTATCTCACCAAGCGGCTGATGATTCAGTTCGTCGACGAGCGCGCGGACCGCGAGGTGTCGTTCTACTTCGAGGGCGGCATCCTTTCGTTCGTCCGCCACATGAACAAGACCCGCGCGGTGCTGCACCCGCACCCGATGTACGTCGAGCGCCAGATCGGCGACACGACGGTCGAGGTCGCGTTGCAATACAACGAGGGCTACTCGGAGACCGTTTACAGCTTCGCCAACAACATCAACACGATCGACGGCGGGACCCACCTGACCGGCTTCCGGGCCGCCCTGACCCGCACGATCAACGACTACGCCCGCAAGAACGGCTTTCTGAAGGATAACGACGACAACCTCAGCGGCGATGACGTTCGCGAGGGGTTGGCCGCGATCATCAGCGTGAGGCTGGTCGAGCCGCAGTTCGAGAGTCAGACCAAATCGAAGCTCGGCAACGGCGAGGTGAAGAGCCAGGTCGAGACGGCGGTGGGCGAGGGCCTGCGCGCCTTCCTCGACGAGAACCCGGCCGACGCCAAGAAGATCCTCGACAAGTGCTTGACGACCCAGCGCGCCCGCCGCGCTGCCCAGATGGCCCGCGAGACGGTCACCCGCAAGAACGCCCTGGAAAACACGACCCTGCCTGGCAAGCTCGCCGACTGCTCCGAGCGCGATCCGAGCAAGTGCGAGCTGTACCTGGTCGAGGGCGATTCGGCCGGCGGCTGTTTTGCCGGGGAGACGCGAATCGCGCTCGCCGATGGCCGGTCGATCAGCTTCCGAGAGCTGGTGGCGGAGCAGGCAGCAGGCAAGGAGCACTTCTGCTACACGATTCGCCGAGACGGGGTCATTGGCTTCGAGCGCATCACCAACGCCCGAGTAACCCGCCACGCCGCGTCGGTGGTCCGAGTGACCCTCGATAGCGGTGAATCGGTCATCTGCACGCCGGACCATCGCTTCCTGCTTCGCGACGGCGCCTACAAGCCGGCGGCGGAGCTGACCGGCGACGACGCGATCATGCCGCTCTACCGCAAGCTTTCGTCGATGGCCCAGACGGGAATCACCATCGACGGCTATGAGATGGCGTGGGACCCGCGCTCGGACCGCTGGTTGTTCACCCACGTTCTCGCCGATTGGTACAATCGCCTGGTCGGCCGCTATGACGTGTCGTCCGGGGCGCACTGTCACCACGTCGATTTCAACAAGCTCAACAATAACCCGACGAACCTCGTCCGGCTTTCGCGCGAGGAGCACCTGGCCTTGCACCGGACGCACGCCGCGAAGACGCTCCATCGCCCCGACACGATCGAGAAGTCCCGGCGAATTCGTCAAAGCAATGAGTTCCGCGCCGCGATGAGCGAGCGCATGCGCCAACCCGAAACCCGTCAGATCCTTTCGGATCAGGCGAAGGCGCAGTGGGCAGACGAGAGCTACAAAGCGTTCATGGCGCGCAAGTGGAAAGAATTTGCCGCGTCCGACGAATGTTACCGCGAGGAGAACGAAGCGCGGTTGAATGAGGCTCAGCACGCCTATTGGGGCGCGGAGGAAAATCGGGTCGCACAGGCCGAGCGCGTCCGCGCGTACTTCGAGAGTCACCCGGACATTCGCCAGGAATTTTCCGACCGGGCAAAGACGCAATGGCAAGATTCTACGCTGCGCGCGTGGCGGCGCGAGACCACCCGGGAGCAATGGACCGCGGAGTTTCGGGCTCGGCGCCGGGCGGCGCTGGATCGCACCTATTACGAGAAGACGCTGCGAGCGTTGAAGCAGCTCGCCCTGGAGACCGGTGGTGTCGACGTGGCGCTCTACCAGGAACGCCGTCGGGCGCTGCGTGACAGCACCTTGCTTCGCTTTGACAAATTCTGCGATCGATACTTCGCCGGTGATTCGTCGCGCGCTCTCGAAGCGGTGAAGAACTACAATCATCGTGTCGTCTCGGTCGAGGCGCTGCCAGACCGAATCGACGTGTACGACGCCGAAGTGCCCGGCACTCACAACTTTGCGCTGGCCTGCGGCGTGTTTGTCCACAACAGCGCGAAACAGGGCCGCGATCGTCGCTTCCAGGCGATCCTGCCGCTCCGGGGCAAGATTCTGAACGTCGAGAAGGCCCGCGAAGACAAGATGCTGGCCCACGAAGAGATTCGCGCGCTGATCACCGCGCTCGGCGCCGGCATTGGCGTCACCTTCAAGCCGGAGAAGCTGCGCTACCATCGAGTGATTCTGATGAGCGTGGCGCACGACGAGCCGACGCTCGTGATGGACGACCTCGGGCGGACCGAGCTCGTGGCGATTGGCGACTTCATCGACGACTGCGTCGACGGGCGCCGCGCGGCCGGCGACTATCGGGTGGTCAGCTTCGATCCGGCGACGAACCGGACGCGCTTCCGCCCGCTGAAGGCGGTCATTCGCCACGCGCACGAAGAGCCGATGTATCGCCTGACGACCCGGTACAATCGCTCGGTCAAGGTCACGTCGTCGCACAGCGTCTTCGTCTTCGAGGACGGCGCGGTCCGACTCAAGAAGGGGAACGAGGTCAGGCCGGGCGATCTGCTGGTCGCGGCGCGTCGCCTTCCGCGTCCGGACGTTGCTCCACGACGGGTCGATCTCCTGGAGACCTTTCACCGCACCGGGCTCGCCGACACTCTCTACGTCATTGGTGAGGACGTTCGTCAGGTAGCGGCCGACCGCGTCCTGGCCAGGGTGGCGCGGCCGGACCGGTGGAGCGAGCCACGCGTTACGCTGGACGGCGAGGCGCGCGAAAGCCTCGTCAAGCAACGCCAGGGCGCCGGGCTGACCCAGAGCCAGGTCGCGACCGCGATTGGGGTCAAGCAGCCGATCAAGTCGCAGTTCGCGGCCTACCTGCGAGTAGTCGGCGCGGCTGAGACCGTTCCCTACGCGGTGGTTCCATCCAAGATCGACGAACAGCTCAATCGGGATGACACGAGCCAGAACGCGCGGTGGCGCGAAGTTAGCCAGCGCAAGCCGCTGGCGGAGTTTACGCCGGACGAGATTGCCCGGCTGGGTCCGGACGTCCGGCTCGCCCCCCGGGCGCACGACGACCGGGCGTTCGCACGTTACTTGTCGATCACCCGGGAGCTGGCGTGGTTCCTCGGCTGGTACGTTGCCGAGGGGACGTTGAGCGATCATCAGGTCAGCCTCAACCTGGGGACGAAGGACGAACGGTTCCTGGCCGAGCTGGCCGAGGCCATTCGCCTGACGTTCGGCGAGACGCCGCGGCGCTACGACGATCCGGACAGCGCCGGGATCAAGCTGTACTTCCATAGCGTGCTAGCCGCGCGACTGCTGCGCGCCTGGGGGCTGGGCGTTCCCTCCAACGAGCAGCGTGTCCCCGACCTGATGTTCAGCCTTCCCGAGGAGCTTCAGCTCGCCTTCCTGGAAGGCTATTTCCTGGGCGATGGGACGACGAATCGCCACAACCTGTCGTTCACGACCAATTCGCCCCGACTGAAGGACGGGCTCCTGTACCTGCTGGCCCAGCTCGGAATTCTGGCGACGTCGAGTCATAGCCTGCCATCGACTGGTGCAGACGCGCCGATCCAGACCCGACACGCGTACGATACCATCACGATCGGTGGCAAGGAGCAGCTGGCGGGCTGCCGTCCAATCTGGCAGCGGCACGCCAACGCCCCGGCGGTCGAGACCCAGCTGGCGAAGCCAGGGCGGAAGGCGATGGCCTACGTCCCGATCAGCGATGACCTGGTCGGTCTCCCCGTCGTGTCCGCCGAGGAGATCGCGCCGGTCGGAGAGTACGTCTACGACTTCTCGGTCGAAGGCGACGAGAACTTCGTGTGCGGCACGGGCGGACTGGCGTGCCACAACACCGACGCCGACGTCGACGGAAGCCACATCCGCACCCTGCTGCTGACGTTCTTCTTCCGCTTCATGGAGCCGGTGATCGCGAATGGCAACCTCTACATCGCCCAGCCGCCGCTCTATCGGATCAGCTCGGGCAAGGAACATCACTGGGTCTACACCGAGCAGCAGCGCGAGGACCTGCTGAAGAAGTACAACGGCAAGACGCCCACCGTCCAGCGCTACAAGGGCCTTGGCGAGATGAACCCCGAGCAGCTCTGGCAAACGACGATGGATCCGGCCCAGCGCACGATTCTGAAAGTCTCGGTCGAAGACGCCGTCCAGGCCGACGAGGTCTTCGAGATGCTCATGGGCGACGCCGTTCCGCCGCGCAAGCGCTTCATCCAGAGCCACGCCAAGGACGTGCGCAACCTGGACGCGTAAAAGTAGGTGTGAGGATCAGCTCAGAGACAGCCCACGATGGGGTAGGCATGATTGATCGACGTCGGCGGCTTTCGTCTATATCTGGAGACCGCTGGTG
>JBOGTX010000279.1:0-7664 GCA_050695695.1 Chloroflexota bacterium | reverse complement strand
CAGGGAGCTTTCACGCGATCACGGCGATGTGAGGTAATTTATGAAGGTTCTGCTGGTTGGTGGCTCCGGCCACGTCGGCTCGTTCATCACTCCCTACCTCCGGCCGCGCCACGAGCTTCGGGTCTTCGATCTTCGTCCGCCGAGACACGAGGGCGTCGAGTACGTCGAAGGATCGGTCACCGATCCCGAGGCCGTCCGCCGCGCGCTCGACGGGGTCGATGCCTTCATCTGGCTCGTGATGCAAGGCGCGCAGGGGGGCAGCGTCACCGATCAGAGCGTCCCCCTGATTTTGAGCAATTACGACGTCAACGCGAAGGGGCTGCACCTCCTCCTCTACACGGCGCAAGAGCTGGGGGTCAAGCGTGGGGTCTACACCAGCTCGATGAGCGTTCATTACCGAAAGCGGGACTGGTATCCGGCCGAGGAGCAGGTGCCCCTGGACACGCCGAGCGTCTACGGTCTGACCAAGGGGTTCGGCGAGCTGATCTGCCAGTATTTCGCGCGCTGGTTCGGCATGAACCTTATCGCGCTCCGGATCACCGGTCCGCGGACCCGTGCACAATGGCTCGAAGAGCGACGCAACCCGAGGGTCTACGCCGATGGAAGCCGTCTGTTCGTGACCGACGAGGAAGACCTGGCCAATGCCTATCTCAAGGCGGTGGATGCCGTCCAGATCGGGCACGGACGATTCGACGCGATCTTCATCGCCGGCGACGAGCGCGAGTCCGAGCACAACCTTTCCAAGGCGCGCCGGGTGCTGGGTTGGGAGCCGCGAAGCCAAGAATTTTTGAAGACGTGAAACCAAATTCTCCCCCTGATCGTTCTATTCCCTTGGGCGTTAACGATCTTGCCTCTCCTTGGCAATGTGTCGTCGTGGTACACTGACCCAACCGCCCGAGAGAGGGCCCGCGACAGTGACCTTGGGGGTTGTTGATAAGTGTTCGGAATCGGTCGTGCTCACCGTCGTCGGGGGCGTTCCGGTCCGCGGGGGGACCAGATCCTACGCTCGGCGGCGCTCGGTCTGCTCGTGTACGCGCTCGGCCTGGTTCCGTTCTACTTCCTCACTCCGGTCCACCGATCGGTGCAGGATATCCTTGGCGGCATCCGTCCGGCGATCAACGATCGCGCCTTCCTGGCGCCGGCGAAGTCTGGCTCGCCGAACGCCGTCGTTCAGCAAGAAAAGAAAACCGGGGCTGATGCCATCTCGGTCGTGGACACGACCCCGGTCGCGAACCAGGCGCCGGTTCCGGTTCCGACCGCCGCGGTGGGTGATTCGGAGTTCGCAGTGCTCCTGCTGGGCTATGGTGGGAGTGGTCACGACGGCGCCTACCTGACGGACTCGATGATGGTGGTGATCGTCGATCCTCGACGGAAGACGCTGACCCTTCTGTCATTACCGCGCGATAGCTGGGTTCCCCTGCTCTTCAATGGCAAGACCGCCGTTTACAACAAGGTGAATACGGCCTTCGCGTTCGCCAAGGACCCGAGCCTCTATCCGGATCGCGAGGACCGCTACACCGGAGATCACGGGCCGGGCAATTTCGCCATGGATACGACGTCGCGCTTGCTCGGGATTCCGGTCACCTACTATTTCGGCCTCGACTTCCAGGGGTTTCGGGACATGATCAACGCGGTGGGCGGCGTCGACGTGAACGTGCCGGATGGCTTCGCCGCCCAGTATCCGGCCAACGACAATCCGGACATCAACGCCAGTTGGACGACGGTGCGTTTCACGCCGGGCGAGCAGCATATGAACGGCGAGCGGGCGATCGAGTACGCGCGAGCGCGGGAGACGATTGACAACACCAACGAAGGCACTGACTTTGCCCGCTCCCGCCGCCAGCGCCTGATCATGGAGGCGTTCAAGACCCGGCTCTTTCAGCCGGGCGGTCTGATTCACCTGCCGCAACTGCTCTCGATCGCCAGCCAGCACGTGGACACCGATTATTCGGTTCCCGACGTGGCGCAGCTCAGTCAGCTTGTCCTCGGCTGGAAGGACGTCAAGATCTACCAGACGGCGCTGACCACCGGAAACTACCTTGAAGACAGCACCGGGCCCGACGGGGCCTACATCACCGTGCCCAACGACCCTGACCACTCCTGGGCGCAGATTCGGGCCTTTGCCCGACGCCTATGGGCGAACCCTTCGGTTGGCGTCGCGATGGCTTCGACGACGATTGTCGTGGAGAATGACACCGGGGTCTCCGGGGTGGCCGGACGGGTGAGCGATGCGCTGATTGGGATGGGCTATAACGTCGCCGACCCGATTTCCGGTCCGGTTCGCGATCAGACCCAGATCGTCGACCATACCGCCGGCTCGTCGGCGCTGATCAGCCAACTCGAGAAGGACGTGGGGGTCGGCGGCGCGACGGTCAGCTCCTCGCCTTCCGCCGACGGCACGAGCGAGCTGGTGCTGCAACTTGGCGTGGATCAGGCGAATCTGACGGTCTCGGTCCCGCGCGATCCCGCCGCGCCGGTGAGCGACGTCGGGGTAGTGAAATTCGGCGTGTGGCCGTACGTGCCCGCGACGCCGACTCAAACCCGAGCACCCCGCGTCGAGCCGTCGCGATTGGCGGCGACGCCCACGCCAACCCCACCCCGTGGCGCCGAGCGCGCCACCGCGACGCCGCCGCCGAAAGGAGCCGACACCGTCGTCGTCCCGAGCCTGATTGGCCTGGGGGAAGCCGAGGCGGCGCAGATCATTCAAATGGATGGCCTGGCGACGTCCTCGATCAACTACCAGACGATCTCCGACGTCGCGGACCATCACTACTTTCTCTCGGTCGCGCCGGGGCACGTGCTCAGCCAGTACCCGCGGCCCGGGCTCCCGGTGCCGCGTGGCACCTCGGTGCTGCTGGCGGTCCGTAAGCAGTAGCGCGCTGGCGCCCGGACGTACCGCCGAGGAGGCGGGGAATCAGTCCACGTTCACCGACGAGCCGTTAGGGGCGTTGTTCCGCGGCCCCTGGCTCGCCCGGCAGTCGTTGCAGCAATCGTCGCCGTTCCAAGCCTCTCGCCCCTCACGGATGAGGAAATAGACAATTCCGAGCGCGGCCAGGGGGTCTGCCCACCACCAGCCAAAGAGCGCGTTGACCGCGAGCCCTCCGAGCAGGGTCGCGGCCATGTAGGCGCAGGTGATGGAGCACGCCGCGTCCCCCCGCAAGGCCGGCGATTCGATAGCGCCCGCCACCTGACGCTTCACCCGGGCGAGGATCGGCATTCCGACGAGCGCGAGCGCCGCCAGCCCAATACCGATCACGCTGGGCTCCGGTTCGATACGCAGCAGCAGCGTGGCGATCGACTGAAGGATCACGTACCCGGCAAGGCCGAGCAACGCGGCCCCGACGATTCGCCCCGCCTTTCGCTCGGCCGTTTCGATCTCCTCGTCGGAGCTGGCCGCGAATTCGGCTCGTAAGCGCCAAACCAGCACCCCGGCTGAGCCGAGCTCGATCACGCTATCCAGGCCAAAAGCCAGCGCGGCCCCACTTCGAGCGGTGATGCCGACGTCGATCGCGACGATCGCCTCGAACGCCATCCAGATGATGCTGATCGCCTCGATCACGAGTCCCTGTCGCAGCGCGCCGGCGCGCGACTGGCGTCGGATTGCCATGAGACCCCCCGGCTCGCTCCGATCGACCGATTTTCGTTCGATCGTCGAACGTCACCGGAATGAATTCTAGCCACGCGTCAGGGCGGGTTGTCAACCTGGCTCGATTGGCGTGGGCGTCGGGCGAGATCGGGCCCCGACGGTGCCGCGCCCAGAAAAGTGCGGACTATCGAATTGGCCGCTGGCACGCGATTGGCCCTTGCATGTTCAGCGCGTCTTTGATTAAAATTAGATGAGACTAAAAATGAAGTTGGGCGACGAATGAAGATCAACCGTTACCAATCTCGAGGAGAGGACAACGTGGCAGGTCCGCTCGATACTGTCGAGCCCAACGCGCCCTCCCATCCCGGTCTTCAGATCGCCGCCCGTGAGGCCATTCAGGGCAAGAGTCGGGGAATTAGGGCGATCTTGCCCTTCCTGGGGCCGGCGTTCATCGCATCCGTTGCCTACGTCGATCCGGGGAATTTCGCGACCAACATTCAGGGAGGCGCCCAATTCGGCTACGCGCTGCTCTGGGTGATCGTGATGGCGAACCTGATGGCGATGCTGCTGCAATCGATGTCGGCCAAGCTCGGCATCGCCACCGGGCGGAACCTGGCGGAAATGTGCCGCGAACACTTCCCGCGGTCGGTCTGCTACTTTTTCTGGCTGACCCAGGAAGTTGCCGCGATGGCGACCGATCTCGCCGAGTTCCTTGGCGCGGCGATCGGCCTCAACTTGCTGCTCAAGATTCCGATGATCGAGGCCGCGCTCATCACCGGGCTGATCGTCTTCGCGATCCTTGCCTGGCAGGGCACCGGCTTTCGTCAGCTCGAAGCGTTCATCGGCGCGATGGTGGGGACGATCGCGGTGTGCTACGTCATCGAGATGGTCCTGGCTCAGCCCAACTGGGGGCAGGTGCTGTTCCACAGCGTCGTGCCGAGTCTGCCGGGGACCGATGCGGTGCTGCTCGCGGTCGGAATCATCGGCGCGACGGTGATGCCGCACGTCATCTACCTCCACTCCGGCCTGACCCAGAACCGGATCGTCCCCCGGAGCGAGGAGGAAAAGGGGCGGATCTATGGCTTCGAGAAGATCGACGTCGCGGTTGCGATGGTCATCGCCGGCCTGGTGAACATGGCGATGCTCGTCATGGCCGCGACCGTCTTTCACTTCACCGGCCACGCCGGCGTTGCCGACATCACGACGGCCTATCAGACGCTCGTTCCTTTACTCGGGGGGACGGCGGCGCTCGTCTTCGGGATCTCGCTGCTCGCGTCGGGAATCTCGAGCTCGTACGTCGGGACGATGGCCGGGCAGGTCGTCATGCAGGGGTTCATCAACTTTCACATCGCGGTCTGGCTGCGCCGCGCGTTGACGATGGTTCCCGCGCTCGCCGCGATCATGTTAGGGCTCGACCCCACGCGAACGCTCGTCGTGAGCCAGGTGGTGCTGAGCTTCGCCTTGCCGATCCCGGTGATCACGCTGATCATGTTCACGCGGAGTCGGCGGATCATGGGGTCGTTGGTGAATCATCCGGTCACGACCGTGCTTGGCAGCGGTTGCGCCGTGGTGATTCTGCTCCTGAACTTGCTCTTGCTTTATCAAACCTTCGGTGGACAATTGCCGGGAATGGGGTGATCGATGAATTCGACGTCGGAAGACGGCGCGACGCCGTGCCCGAATGAAGTCGCGGACACACAATTGGAACCCACCACGACCAGGGGGGTACCGGCGACCAGTCCGTTTCGGCGGCTGCTGGTGCCACTCGACGGCTCGCCCATGGCCGAGTCGGCTTTGCCAATCGCGACGCGGATCGCCGACGCGTGTGGCGCGGCGATGACGCTGCTCCACATCGTCGAGCGGGGCGCCCCCGCCCAGGTCCACGGCGAGCGGCACCTGAAGGGAGCAGGCGAGGCGGACGAGTATCTCGCCGAGGTGGCGCGGGGGCTCGCCCGGGCCGGGCGGCCGATCGAGCAACATACGCACGAAGTGCCGGTCGGAAACGTCGCCGAGAGCATCGCCGCGCACGCCGATGAGTACAACACCGACTTGATCGTCCTCTGTACCCACGGCGCGGGTGGGGTGCGAGAAGCCATCTGGGGGTCGATTGCCCAGCAGGTGCTCCAGCGAACGACCCTTCCGATCCTGCTGACGCGGGCAAGCGGATTGGGCTCGGCGCCATTCGAGCCGAGGACGATCATGGTCCCGCTGGATGCCACCGCGGCGGCGGAAGCCGCGATTGGCCCGGCCCTTGGCCTGGCGCGGTGTCTTGGCGCGGCGATGCGCCTGGTCGTCGTCGTGGCGACCCCCGACACGGTTGCCAGCCCCCAAAGGCCGACGGCGACGTTGCTGCCGACCGTCACCCGCGAGCTGCTGGACGTCCAGGAAAAACAGGCGGTCGCCTACCTGGATCGCCTGGCGGGCGAGATTCGCGCGACCGGAATCGAGGCATCCGGGGAGGTGCGGCGTGGCGACGCCGTGACCGAGCTGGCAACCGATACCGGCGAGCACGCCGACGGCCTGGTCGTCGTCGCCACCCACGGCCGCGCCGGCCTGCAAGCGATCTGGTCGCCCAGCGTCGCGGCGAGACTACTGACGCGGACCCACGCGCCGGTTCTGCTGGTTCGGATCGTCGATGCCGACTGACCAGGGCGCGGGAGCGCCAATTCGCGTTTGACAAGCCATGGTCGCGGTGCGAAAATTCATTCGAGTGTTTTCTCTGGCTCGACCTGATGATGTCAATGGTTCGGTTCCCCGAGGGAAGACATGGGTGATGTAACTGAAGACTACTTGAAGGCAATCTATAAGCTCCAAACGATGACGGGTAAAGTGTCCACCTCCGCCCTCGCCGAGCGCATGGGCGTGACGCCCCCATCGGCGACGAGCATGGTGACGCGCCTGGCCGAGCTCGGGCTGCTCCGGCACGACCGCTACAAAGGGGTCGAGCTGACCGAAGCCGGGGCCCGGACCGCGCTCGAAGTCATTCGCCATCACCGTTTATGGGAGCTTTTTCTGGCCGAAGCGCTGCGGGTGCCGCTCGACCGGGTCCACCAGGAGGCCGAGCGACTGGAACATAGCCTGTCGGACGATCTCGAAGAACGAATGGATCGGGTGCTGGGCCATCCAACGGTTGATCCCCACGGGGATCCGATTCCGACCAAAGACGGTCACCTCTCCGGCGACGCGTCCCTTCCCCTCAGCGACCTCGTCGTTGGCGCCGAGGCGACGGTGACCCGCGTTCCGGACAGCGACGCGGCGCTGCTGCGGTATTTGAGCGACCTTGGCCTGATTCCCGGTCGGCAAGTCCGAGTGACCCGGCGCGCGCCGTTTGGTGGTACGCTGTTCGTCGAGACCGGCGGCGAGCCGATCGCGCTGGGCGAAGAGCTCGCGCACCGGGTGTTCGTGTCCCAGACCGGGTAAGCCACCAGCGCGTGACACGGCCGATGGGTCGCGGTCATCCGTTCAGCCCACGCGCCGCGCTCGCGAGTACCTCGCCGCCACGACGATCTGCGCCAGCACGACGATCGCGGTCAGCCAGCGGCGCCGGGCCAGGCCTCAGGCCGACAACGCGAGCGACACGCCGAGGCAGGTCCAAAGCGCCGCCGCGACCACCTGGTACCAGATCACGTTCGATGCGGTCACCCGCTGACCTCCCCGTTGCGCCTCGACAAACGCGACGAGAATGACGCCGAGGAGCAGCGCGGCGAGGACGACCGCGCCGCGGATCGCGCGCTGGAACGTCACGCCCTCTCCTCCACCGAGCATTCTCCGGGACGTCAAGGTCATTGTCATCGACCCGAGGGCCGTTACGGATCCGGCGACCGGAACCGGAAGCCGCCCCGGAGCGTTATATCAACGATGAACGTTCGCGTGCCCGGACTCCTCTCGACCCGAGAGCAGGGCAAAGCTTGTTTGAACCAGCGACCGCTCGATCTACTCCGGCGAGCTGAGTCGATCGAGCGATTGCCGCCGTGAGGTTGAGTAACTTGACGATCTCGAGACTGGCCAGCGTGGCGGCGATCGCGCTCGTCGTCCTTACCGCGTGCCGGCCCAGCGCGCCCGTGGCGCCGCCCAGCAT
>JBOGTX010000278.1:0-15677 GCA_050695695.1 Chloroflexota bacterium | reverse complement strand
GGCGTAGATCTCGGCGAGGCTATGCGCGCCGCAGCAGGAGTCTTTTTTCCCGAAACGCAGGAAGAGGTCGATGCTGGGCGGGTGGTGCTCATGATCCGCGTAAAAGGTGGCGACGAGCACAGAGGTATCGAGAAACGCCTTCATCGATTTTCCCCGGCGTTCAGGCGCTGACGTTGCGCCCGGATGTCACGGAGCGTTTCCTCTGTTTCGTCCGCCGCGAGCGGCTCGCCGGTGCGGAACACCCAGACCCCGCGCTCCTTCTGCAGGGGCGTCGCGCCGCGCCTGGGCCGCAACGTGATCTCGTCGCCCTTGACCGTAAGGTCGAGAGTGTCGCCGGCGGCAAGGTGCAACTCGTCTCGGAGGGTCTTGGGTAGGACGACGCGACCCGCTCGATCGAGGGTAACTTTGTTGCTCACCCGACCATTATACGATGGATGGAGACATTTGGGAAATGGTATTCACCAGGCCCAATGGCTTTCCCATAGACCCGCCCACGTCAACGAAAAGGCGGTAAGTCGCGCGTAACCTCGGTGGTACGTGACCGGGAGATACTCATCGTGGAGGTCTCGCTCAATCGCGCTCCCAGACGATGGACTGAAGCTCCCCTTGTTTGCCATAACTCGCGATGCCACTGCGGACGCTTCGCGCGACCGCTATCCGGTCGGCGACGAGCAGCGGGAGAACGCGCGCGGTGTTCTCGATCAGGTCGAGGCTTGGCAGCTCGCTCGGCTGGACCCAGGCGAGGGTGCCTTCATTGCAGGCAGGCAGCCGATCGGCAAGGCACTCGCCAACGTAATAGACGAGGCAGACCAGTCCTTCGATCGGGTGGTAAAATGTCAGGGTGCGCAGCAGGCGCAGGTCGGACACCTCACCCGGCGCGAGGTCGGCCTCTTCGAACAACTCCCGCCGTGCCGAGGCGTCGAGGTTATTGAGCTCGGACGGCTCGACCTTGCCGCCGAGGCCGGTCCAGCGATTCTGGGCAAATCTCTTCCAGGCGGCGCGCTTCAAGAGGAGCAGCCGCTCGCCCTGAAAGAGGACGATGACGGTCCGCACGTCAAGGCGATTCGGGTCGATCTTCGGCCTCCGCGAAAGCCGCAACCCGTTGGACCACGACATTTGAATCAGCCAACGTGCCCGCGGCGCAACGCATTCCGGGTCCGATTCTCCATTAAAGAAAGCTTAAAAGCAAGCGCCGTGCTGGAAAAGCGAGCGCCTCTCCGTGTATAATGTCGAAGCGAGAGAATGGAACGTTCGTTCGTTCCTTGTGACCTGGAGGAGAGGATGCCGGACTTTCGGGTCGTCTCGGAGTATCAACCAACCGGCGACCAGCCGCAAGCGATCGAGAAACTGGCCGCGGGCGTCCGCGAAGGGCATCACGCCCAGACCCTCCTTGGGGTGACCGGCTCGGGCAAGACCTTCACGATGGCGAAGGTTGTCGAACAGATCCAGCGACCAACCCTCGTCGTTGCCCACAACAAGACGCTCGCCGCGCAGTTGGCGAGCGAGTTTCGCGATTTCTTTCCGGACAACGCCGTCGAGTACTTCGTCAGCTACTACGACTACTTCCAGCCCGAAGCCTACGTTGCGCGCACCGATACCTACATCGAAAAGGACGCGACGATCAACGACGATCTCGATCGCTTTCGCCACGCCGCGACCCAGGCACTCTTCACCCGACGCGACGTTCTGATCGTAGCGTCGGTCTCCTGCATTTACAGCCTTGGCGAGCCAGAAGAGTACAACCAGACGACGGTTCGGATCAAGGTCGGGGAGACGCGAAATCGTGACAAGCTCTTGCGCTGGCTCACCGACATCTACTACGAGCGCAACGACTTCAACTTCACTCGAGGTAAAGTCCGGGTGCGCGGCGACTCGGTCGAGATCTTTCCGGCCTACGACGAGATCGCGGTTCGGATCGAGTTCTGGGGCGACGAGGTCGAGCGGATCGTCGACGTCGATCCCCTGACCGGCGAGATCCTGGTGAGTCGAACCTCGGTCGAGATCTACCCGGCCCGGCACTTCGTCACCAGCAAAGAGAAGCTCCAGCTTGCCTTGACCTCGATCGAAGCCGAGCTCGAGGTTCGAGTTAAGGAGCTCGAGGACCAGGGCAAGCTGCTCGAAGCCGAACGCTTGCGGCAACGGACCGTCTTCGATCTGGAGATGCTCCGCGAGACCGGCGTCTGCGCCGGCATCGAAAACTACGCGCGACACCTCTCGCAGCGCGAGCCGGGCAGTCAGCCGTGGACTCTGCTCGACTACTTTCCGGACGACTTTCTGATGTTCGTGGACGAGTCGCACATCACGCTGCCGCAAGTTCGAGGGATGTATCACGGAGATCGCTCGCGCAAGGAAGTCCTGATCGATTATGGCTTCCGGTTGCCGTCGGCCCTCGACAACCGGCCGCTCATGTTTCAGGAGTTCGAGCGCCACATCAATCAGGTCGTCTTCGTGTCGGCGACGCCCGGGCCATACGAGCACGAGCACAGTCAGCAGGTGGTCGAACAGGTCATTCGCCCGACCGGCCTGGTCGATCCCTCGATCGACGTTCGCCGGACCGCGGGGCAGATCGACGACTTGATCACGGAGATCCGCGATCGAGTCAGTCGTGGCGAACGGGCGCTGGTGACGACGCTCACGAAGAAGATGGCGGAGGACCTCGCCGATTATCTCCGGGAAGTCGGAATCAAGGTCCATTATCTCCATTCGGAGATCCAAACCCTCGAGCGCATCGACATCTTGCGTGACCTTCGCCTCGGCGTCTACGACGTGATCGTGGGGATCAACCTGCTCCGCGAAGGGCTGGACTTGCCGGAGGTGTCGCTGGTGGCGATTCTCGACGCCGACAAGGAAGGATTCTTGCGCTCGGAGGGCTCGCTGATCCAGATGATTGGTCGGGCGGCCCGGCACGTGGACGGACGCGTTATCATGTACGCGGACAATCTGACTGACTCGATGAAGCGCGCGATCTCCGAGACGTACCGGCGGCGAAAGATCCAACTCGACTACAACGAAACCCGCGGAATTACGCCGGTTGGCATCCAGAAGGCGATCAAGGATATCGGCGATCGAGTCCGGGCGGTGGCCGAAAGCCGGCCGACCTACTCGGTGAAGGCCGCGATGCCAAGGGATGAGGCGCTTCGTCTGATCAAGGACCTCGAGTCTCAGATGAAGACCGCTGCCCGTCAGTTGGAGTTCGAGACGGCGGCGCTGTTGCGCGACCAGATCGCCGAGCTTCGCCAGTCGATGGAGTAGGAATGCCGCAGGACCGGATCATCGTTCGCGGGGCACGCGAGCACAATCTGAAGAACGTCGACGTGGAGATTCCGCGAGATCAGCTCGTGGTGATTACCGGCCTCTCCGGGTCCGGAAAATCCAGCCTCGCCTTCGATACGATCTTCGCCGAGGGACAACGCCGGTACGTCGAGTCATTGTCGGCGTACGCCCGACAGTTCCTCGGTCAGATGGAAAAGCCGGACGTCGACGATATCCAGGGCCTGTCGCCGGCCATCTCGATCGACCAGAAAGGCGCCAGCCACAATCCCCGTTCGACGGTCGGTACGGTGACCGAGATCTACGACTACTTGAGACTGCTCTACGCGCGGGTCGGCCAGCCCCACTGCCCGAAGTGCGGACGGCCGGTCACCCGCCAGACGGTCCAGCAGATCGTCGACGCGATCGTGGGCCTGCCCGACGGAAGTCGGATCATGGTCCTCGCGCCGATCATCAAAGATCGTAAAGGCGAGCACGAGAAAGTCTTCGACGACGCGCGGAAGGCCGGCTTCGTCCGGGTCCGGGTGGACGGTGAGGTTCACGACCTTTCCGACGAGATCAGCCTCGAGAAGAATAAGAAGCATACTATCGATATCGTGGTCGATCGCCTGGTGATCCGCTCGCCATCGAACGATGGCGCCGGCCAGAGCGACGCCGCGCGCGCGGCCGACTCGGTCGAGACCGCGCTCCGCCTCGGGCAGGGCGTCGTCAAGATCGGCAATCAGGGGGGCGACGAGCAGCTTTTCAGCGAAGAGTTCGCCTGCGTCTACTGCGGGATCAGCCTGCCCGACATCGCGCCGCGAAGCTTCTCGTTCAACAGCCCGCACGGTGCCTGCCCCGCCTGCTCTGGCCTGGGCACGACCCTGGAGATCGATCCGGAGCTGATCGTCCCGAATCCGGACCTTTCCCTCGACGACGGCGCGATCGCGCCCTGGTCGAAGGCCGGAGCGACGAACAGCTATTTCAGTCAGGTCGTCCATTCAGTCTCGCGGGCCTGCGGCTTCTCGACCAGGACGCCGTTTCGCGAGCTATCGCCCGAGCACAAGCAGGTCGTCCTGTACGGCCTGAAAGACCGAAGAGTCTCGATGAGCTACGAGACCAAGGATGGTCGGACCCGTGAGTTCGAGGTCGGCTTCGAGGGCGCGGTCAAGAACCTCGAGCGCCGCTACCGCGAGACCGACTCCGATTTCCAGCGTCTGGAGATCGAGCGCTACATGGCCAACCGGCCGTGTCCGGTGTGCAACGGGGCGCGGCTGAAGCCGGAGACGCTCGCGGTAACGGTCGGCAAACGCTCGATCGTGGACGTCACCGCGATGTCGGTGCGCGACGCGAGCCACTGGTTTCGGGAGCTTGCCGAGCACCTGTCGGAGCGGGACATGACGATCGCCCACCAGATCTTGAAGGAGATTCGAAGTCGTCTCACCTTTCTGGTGGACGTCGGGCTCGATTACCTGACGCTCGATCGGGCGGCGGGAAGCCTATCCGGTGGCGAGGCGCAGCGAATCCGGCTGGCGACCCAGATCGGCAGCAGCCTGATGGGGGTCCTGTACATCCTGGACGAGCCGAGCATCGGCCTGCACCAGCGCGACAATCGGCGTCTGATCAATACCTTGCTGCAGCTGCGCGACCTTGGGAATACCGTCCTCGTCGTCGAGCACGACGAGGAGACAATGCGCTCGGCCGACTACCTGATCGACGTGGGCCCGGGCGCGGGCGAGCACGGGGGTCGGATCGTCGCGGCGGGGACTCTCGAGCAGGTCCTCCAGAATCCGGCCTCCCTGACCGGTCAGTTCCTGCGCGGCGATCGATCGATCGCGGTCCGCCGGGACCGCCGCCCCGGAAACGGCAAATGGCTCGAGGTTCGCGGCACGCGGGAAAACAACCTCAAGGATCTCGACGTTCGGATTCCGCTCGGGACGTTCGTCTGCATCACCGGCGTGTCGGGGTCGGGAAAGAGCACCTTGATCTCGGACGTACTGTATCGGAGGGTCGCCCAGATCCTGCACCGGGCCAAGGATCGGCCCGGGGCGCACGACGCCATTCTCGGGGTCGAGCACCTGGACAAGGTCATCGCGATCGACCAGTCGCCGATTGGTCGGACGCCGCGCTCCAATCCGGCGACCTACACCGGCGCGTTCACGCCGATTCGGGAGCTGTTCGCCGGCGTTCCGGAGGCGAGGGTGCGCGGGTACCAGGCGGGACGGTTCTCCTTCAACGTCAAAGGCGGACGGTGCGAGGCGTGCCAGGGCGAGGGCATCATTCAGATCGAGATGCAATTCTTGCCGGACGTATTCGTCCCGTGCGAGGTGTGCAAGGGGCGCCGCTACAACCGCGAGGCGCTCGAGATCCACTATAAGGGGCGAACGATCGCCGACGTTCTCGACCTGACGGTGACCGAAGCTCTCGAATTCTTCGAGGCGATTCCCGCGGTGCGCAACAAGCTCCAAACGCTGAACGACGTCGGGCTCGGGTACATTCGGCTGGGGCAACCGGCGACGACCCTTTCCGGCGGTGAGGCGCAGCGGATCAAGCTCGCGTCCGAGCTATCGCGACGGGCCACCGGGAGAACCCTTTACATTCTGGACGAGCCGACGACCGGTCTCCACTTCGCGGACGTCGAGCGCCTGCTCGACGTCCTCCAGAGATTGGTCAATGCGGGCAACTCGATCATCGTCATCGAGCACAATCTCGACGTCATCAAGAGTGCCGACTGGCTCGTCGATCTTGGGCCGGAGGGCGGCATGGCTGGCGGAGAGATCATCGCCGAGGGACCACCGGAGGCGGTCGCCGACAACCCGCGGTCGTATACCGGTCAATACCTTCGTCCGGTACTGTGCCGCGACCGCGTCCGCCCGGTTTCGTCCCTGGATGGAGTGCTGGCGACCTGAGCGTTCTTCCGCTGTCTCCGACGATCGAGACCGTCGTTCTGCTGCTTCTTTTGGCGAGTCTGGTCGCCGCCTGGATCGGGCACCTCCGGGTTCCGTATACCGTGGTGCTGGTGGTCGTGGGAGTGGCGCTCGATTGGCTCGGCCTTCTGCCCCCCACCAGCCTGAACCCGAGCGTCTTTTTGGGAATTCTGCTGCCGCCACTCCTCTTCGAAGCGGCGTTCAGTCTTCGTTGGGCGCACCTGGCCAGGGTGGCCTGGGCGATTGGCGTCCTGGCGACCCTCGGGGTGGTCCTGTCGGCAGCGGTCACGGCGGCGGTGGTGATGCTCGTGCTGCACGCTCCGGTCTGGCTGGCGTTGCCGTTCGGGGTCCTGATCGCCGCGACCGATCCGGTGGCGGTCGTGTCCCTTTTCCGTCAGACGGCCGTCCCTCCGGATCTGCGGGCGCTGGTCGAAGGGGAAAGCCTGCTGAACGATGGCACGGCGCTGATCTTGACCGATCTGCTGGCTGCCATGATCGTCCTCGGGCAGGTCAATCCGCTCTTCCTGATGAGCGACGTCATTTTCGTGGTGCTCGGCGGCCTCGTCATTGGCGGGATGGTTGGACTGCTCGGCTCGTTGCTGGCCAGGACGACGAGCGACTACCTGGTCGAGACGACCCTGAGCGTGGTCGTCGCTTTCGGGAGTTACGCGGCGGCCCAGGATCTCGGCGCGTCGGGCGTGCTGGCGGTGGTCGCGGCCGGGTCGGTGCTCGGAAACTTCGGCCGACGGTTCGGGATGTCGTCGAGGGCGCGAGACGCCATCGATAACCTCTGGGAGTTCCTCGCCTTCGTCGCCAATTCCCTGGTGTTTCTTCTGTTGGGCGTCGCGGTCGTTCCGTCGGCCTTTCAAGGGATGCTCGTACCGATCGCGGTTGGGGTCGTCGCCGCGCTCCTCGGGCGCGCGGTCGTCTCGTACGGCCTGGGGGCCGCGCTGGACGCGCTCACCGGTACCCCTGCTTTGCCGTGGCGCCACGTGCTGTTCTGGGGCGGCCTGCGCGGCGCGTTGCCGGTGGTCGTCGCGATCAGCGTTTCGCCAGAGTTCGGCGGGTCCAGTGACCTGGAGCGACTGGTCCTCGGAGTCGTGGTGGTCTCGCTGCTCCTTCAAGGGCTGACATTGGAGCCGGTGCTGAAACGGGTGCTCCGACCGGCGAACTAAGCGACCAGGGTACGGTACGCAATCGTCGCGTATACCTTTGCCGCGTCGTGCAGCTGTCCGAGGTCGATCCATTCGTCCACCGAATGGGCCTGCTCGAGGTTGCCCGGGCCGTAGATGACCGACTTGATGCCTCGGCGCAACATCAAGGCAGTGGAGCAGCCGCCGGGAAATCCGGCGATCCGAGGCCGCCGTCCAGTCGCCGCCTCGATCGCCGAGCCCACGCTCTCGACGAGCGGATCGCTCACTGGCAGGTGGCTGGCGGCCTGGCCGCGGGGCATCGACGTTTCACCTTCGCGACCGATGGCCACCTCGAGCTTCAGCTCCGGATCACCGTGCTGGAGCCGGGTGAGCTCGGCGCGCACGAGGCGGTCGACCTCGTCGGGAGGCAGATCTGGATTCAAGCGGATGTCGAACTGGACGACGCACTCGTCGGGGACCGACGAGCTCACCTTGCCCCCGCCCCGAATCACCATGGCATTGATCGGCGAACGCCCCCAGATTGGATCGGATTGCTGGAAGCAGGGAAGGTCGTAAAGGGCCGGGATCACCTGGCACAGCTTCAGGACCGCGTTGATTCCCGCGTACGCCGTGCCGGTGTGGGTCGCCCGGCCAGTCGCGCGCAGCCGGAGCGGATAGGTGCCGCGACAACCGATGTGCAGCTCGAGATTGGTCGGCTCGCCACAGATTCCCAGGTCACACGCGCCGGGGCCGTCGATCAGGTCGTCGAACTTCCAGCCCCCGCCGTCCTCGCCGACTTCCGATCCGAAGAGGAGCGTTCCGCCGAGCTTCAGGCCCGACCGCGCGATCGCCTTCATCGCGATCATCTCGCAGGCAACCGGCCCCTTCATGTCGCAGGACCCGCGTCCCCAGAGCTTCCCGTCCCGGATCTCGCCGCCAAAAGGATCGATCGTCATGTCCTCGACCGGTTTGGTATCGAGGTGGCCGTTCAAGAGCAGACGCGGGCCGGGGCGCGCGCCCTCGATGCGCCCGAAGACGTTGGCGCGACCGTCGCCGACCGGTTGAATGCCGGCCGTGACTCCATGATGGTTCAGCCAATCGGCCATGAATCGACTGATCTCCACGCCCTCTCGGCCAGTGATCGACGGAATCTGAACCAGCGATCGGGCGAGCTCGACGATTTCGTCAGGGTCGATCGAGGCGAGAAGATTGGTCAGCTCGGCCGGTGAGTCCTGTCGGTCCACTTCCTTACCTCTCGGGTTGGCAATGTCGTTGACGCATCGCGAGGCGTTTCGCGTCGTCACGCTTCAGTCAGGCATGGGCTGAGGCGCCGGGGTCGAAGCCCGCGGCTTCCAGGACGCGGTTCACCGGCAGCTCGAAGATCTGGGCAAGGAGCTGGCATTCCTCGACCGTCGGCACCGAGCGGCCGGCCACCCAGCCTTCGATCTCACCGTCGAGGAGCTCCAGCGCGATCGCCAGGCTGGTCGGCGTGAAATCCGTGTCCACCATCCGTTCGAGGAGCCAGGACTGAAAGCGCTTGGAGCGCGGTTCCTTGGCCATGTCTGCTCGATCCTGCGCGCGACGCTGCCGTGGAAGGATGCTACCAGACGGGATCAGGTGGGGTCAAGCCGCGCCTCGCACGTCGGTGTTCGACATTTTCGATTTCTCGCCCACCCTATTGTGAAATCATGAGAGAGAGTGTTAAACTCTTGTTAGGTTCCACTGGCGCTTGAATGCCTACTTCTGCGTGTATCCGTCGACTGGCAGGAAGGGGGTTCACGGTGCACGATATCGAAGAGAGCCGGGCGATCGAAGCGATTCGCGACTTTTTCGCGTCTCCCGCGGCGAACCGGCGAGCGGTCACGGCGGAATGGCTTGCCGGGCGGCTCAGCCTGCCGCTGGCCCTTTGCGAGATCGCGGTCGGCCGTTTGGTAGCGACAGGTTTGCTGAAGCGCATTGGCCGTGGCAAGACGCCGCCGGTTTACTCGACGCGAGTCCAGCGGTCCCGACGGCTGGGCGGACACATTCTCGTCGCGGTGATCGCGTTGGCCATCGCGATTGGCGCGGCGTTCATCGCGGTCAACTCGCGTTATCTCTTCATTGCCGTCGAGGCGCTCGCTGTCGCACTGATCGTCGCGTTCGCCTGGTTGGACGCGGAGCTTCGCGACTCCCGGCCGCCGGACTCGCCGTCTTGACCGGACGATCGCGGGGAGATCGGCGTTCGTTCGGGGTACCGGACCGACGGAGCGAGACGTCACGAAGGTAACAGCAAGGATCGCGGGATGGCGTCGCGGGCCGCGAGAATCAGAAAGAGGCCCAACGCGGCGAGCCATCCTCCGTCGACGTAGCTTCGCTGGGCCAGCCAGGCCAGGCCAGCAAGCAGAATCGCCCCACCCAGCACCTGTCCACTCCAGCGGGCGTAGCGCGTCGCGCGCTCGAGATTCCCGTCGATCGACCAGAGGGCCGATCGGAGAATCCGACCGCCGTCCAAAGGGTAACCGGGCAAGAGATTAAAGGCTCCCAGCAGGCCATTGCTCATCCCCAGATACAGGGCGATCGCTCGAAAATGTGGATCCAGGCCGATGGCTTCGAGCCACAGCCCGAGGCAGATGATCGCGAGCGCCAGGCTGACCGCGGGGCCCGCGGAGGCCAGCCAGAACTCGTCAAGCGCCTTGCCGCCATCCAGGTCGATCTCGGCAACCCCGCCAAAGAGGAAGAGGCTGATTCGGTAGACCGTCAGGCCGCGCCCGCGCGCGACCAGGGCGTGGCCGAACTCGTGGGCGAGCAGCGAGCCGAAAAGCAATCCGCTGCTCAGGAGACCGAGCGACCAATCTCCGAGCAGCGACCAGGGTGGGTAAATCCGGGGAAAGAAACGCTCGGCCAACGTCCAGGCCACGAAGAAGAAGACCGGAGGCCACGAAGCCTGCAGATCGATCGGAATTCCGCGAAGACGACACACCGTGACCCCAGCGCGCACCTTCCCCTCCCACGGCTCGTTTGACCGAGCCACGAGGCAAGATAGATGCCGGCTGTTGCCCTGGCGCGCTTTGGATTCCGCTTAGCTCGCGCTCTGGTTCGCTCGCCGCATGAGGCGCGACTTTCGTCGAGCGGCGTTGCGCCAGTGGATGACGCCTTTGCTCGCTGCCTTGTCCAGTTGGCTGACCGCGGTCACGACTGCTTGCTGAGTCGTTTCGGGGTTACCTTCCCCGATAGAAGCGACCGCTCGGCGGATCGCCGTCTTTACTCCCGAACGGATCGGTTGATTGCGGCGGCGGCGGCGCTCGGACACGCGAATCGCCTTCAGCGCCGACTTGGTGTTCGCCAAAGGGAGCCCCTCCTAATAATAAGTGCTAGAATTAAGCATACACGATTCGGAAAGGCGTGTCTAGACAGGGCGCGAGGTGGCGCGAGCCGGCGGCACGGACATTGCGAGGGACCTTGCCTACACACTGCGCCACTGCGCATTGGGAGAGTTTGATGGCGACGCGATTGTACGTTGGAAACCTACCCTACAGCGTCAGCGAAACCGAGTTGAGGCGACTGTTTAGCCAGACGGGCACGGTGGAGTCGGTGACGATGCCGCTCGACCGCCAAACTGGTCGTCCGCGAGGGTTCGCGTTCGTGCAAATGGCGAACGGCGACGAAGCCAATGCCGCGATTCAAATGTTCAATGGCTACGTGCTCGACGGTCGCCCGCTCCGAGTCAACATCGCGCAGGAGCGCGAGATGCGAGGGGGCGGGGGCGGATACGCCGGTCGTGCCTGAGCGACCGGTCGCCCCGCGGCGGCCAGCGGTCCGCTTCTCGAAGGACTACGAGCTCGGGGATGTCCTGTTCTTGTATCGAAGGCGGGCATGGACGTCCTGGGCGGAGCTGGTCGCCTGGCTGCGGGCGGAGGGACCGACGTGCGGGGCGCTCACGCCTGGTGAAGTCGCGCGCATGGTCGCCGACTTCTCGGTGCTCGACGACGAGCACGTTCCCTTCATTCGGAACGGCGGGACCGCCTACGAAGTGGCTCAGGCGCACCGCCGGACCAGCGCGGTGCTCGAAGCGCTCAAGTGGATCGACCAAACCCAGGCGAAGATCCGAGGCGCCGCCGCCTGAGCGCTACTTCCCCGTTCGATATCGCCGCGATCGCGAAAAGGCACCCATCTCGGGTGCCTTTTCGCTTTGCCTTACTCGTCTTCGTCTTTATCCCCACCAGACCCTGTGCTATAATCCCGCCTTGGAGAGCGGCCCGGATGGCGGTCGGAATGGGCCGTCGCGATCCGGTGGACTCAGCACGATGATGTGGTGATTTGCATGCTTCCTCGGTCGACGATCGACTCGCCGAAGACGCCGATTCAACGGCTCATCCTGGCCCGGCTGACGCGGATGCTGCGGCTCGAAGACGAATGGCGCGGCCATGCCCGACGCGGCGATTGGCAACTGCGGTTGATTCAAAAGGGAATCTACTCGACCTACCGCGATAGCCTCGAGGCGGACGTCGCGGCGCGGGCGCGGGAATTGATCGACGATCACCGCGCGAGTGAGCCCTCGTAAGATACGCGTTCGAGAGAAGGGCGATGCCGATTTACGAATATCGTTGCGCCGCCTGCGGTGGATACATGAGCGTGCTGGTTCGAGGCTTCTCGAATCCGGAAGGCTTGCGCTGCCCCCGCTGTCGCGGCGATCGCATGCGTAAGCTGGTGTCGCGCTTCGCGGTGCTCCACTCGGACGACGACCGCTTGGAGCGCATGGCAGACCCGAGCGCGCTGGGCGACGTCGACGAAAACGATCCGCGGAGTGTCGCGCGCTGGGCGCGGCGCATGGGCGAGGAGGTTGGCGAAGACCTGGGAGACGAGTTCCACGAGATGGTCGACCGCATGGAGGCGGGTGATCTGCCGGACGATGGCGCTGGCGAAGCTGGAATGCCGAACGGTCAAGGCGATGCGGCCTCTGATGCACTTGATTGATCGCCTCATTTGACGACCCATCGAGTTTGGCATATACTTCCGCCGCTTGAGGTTTTCGCCGCTCCACGCGGTCGAGACCCCCAGCGCCGGTACTTTTAGGTGACGATATGCCGACTGCTTACCTGCCGATTTTTATCCTCGGTGCCCTTGCCACGATCGTCGGTCTCCTCATCCTCGCGATCTCCCGGTTCCTCGGGCCGAACCATCCCCATTCGCGCCGCATGGTCCCGTACGAGAGTGGGATCACCCCGCAAGTTTCGGCGCGGATGCGCTTTCCGGTCAAGTTCTATCTGGTCGCGATGCTCTTCATCGTCTTCGACATCGAAGCGGTGTTCTTCTACCCCTGGGCTGTCACTTTTCGACAACTGCGACTCTTTGGATTCGTCGAGATGCTGATCTTCATCGGCATCTTGCTGGTCGGTTACTTTTACATCGTCAAGAAGGGGGCCCTGGATTGGGAGTAGAGACGCCGTTGGACGCGCGAGCACACGAGAAAGATGGGATGCCCGCGGTGCTGCTGACCAAGCTGCAGGACTGGGGGCGATCGCAGTCGCTCTGGCCGATGACGTTCGGCCTGGCCTGCTGCGCGATCGAGATGATGGCGACCGGGGCATCCCGTTACGATGTGGCCAGGTTTGGCGCCGAGTTATTTCGGGCCTCGCCGCGTCAGAGCGACTTGATGATCGTGTCGGGGCGGGTGTCACAGAAGATGGCGCCGGTCGTTCGCCAGCTCTACGACCAGATGCCGCATCCCAAGTGGGTGATCGCGATGGGCGACTGCGCCGCCTGCGGCGGCGTATTCAACAACTACGCGATCGTTCAGGGGGTCGACAAAGTCGTGCCGGTGGACGTGTACGTGCCAGGCTGCCCTCCCCGGCCCGAGGCGCTGATCGACGGCATCATCAAGCTGCAGAAGAAGATCGCGGCGGAAGGATCCAAGGAAGGCGAACGGTGACCGAACAGGCTGCGACCGAAACGACCGAGGCTCCCCAGGATCCGGTCCTCGGGGCGGTCCTGGAGCGTTTCGGAGATCGAATCTTAGAATCGACGGTGGATCGAGATCAGCCGACGTTCGTGATCGAACGCGATAACCTCCTGGCCGTCGCGGCATTCCTTCGGGATACGGCAGGGCTCGAGTTCGTTCGACTGGTGGATCTCTGTGGCGCCGACTTCCTCGACGTCGAGCCGCGGCTCAACCGGCGGGCTCGCTTCGAGGTGGTGTATCACCTCCATTCTTTCATTCTGAAACGCTGGGCGCGAATTCGAGTGCCGGTCGACGAAGACGATCCGGTCGTCCCCTCGCTGACTGGCCTCTGGCCAGGAGCCAACTGGTACGAGCGCGAAGCCTTCGATTTGTTCGGGTTTCAGTTCACGGACCACCCCGATCTGACCCGAATCTTGATGCCGGACGATTGGGAAGGGAATCCGCTACGGAAAGATTTCCAGCCGCCCCGGGAGCCCCACGAGTGGAGCTTCAACCCGGAGGAGTGGCAGAAGGCAGTACAGCGTGGCGGTTGAGCTGGTTCAAGAACAGAACCTCATCCTGAATATGGGGCCGCAGCACCCCAGCACCCACGGCGTGCTGCGCCTGGTGCTCGAGCTCGACGGCGAGATCGTCGTGAGTTGCAAGCCAGTGATCGGTTATCTGCACACCGGCTTCGAGAAGACCTTCGAGAGTAAGACGTACTACCAGGGCGTGACGCTGACCGACCGAATGGATTACCTCGGTCCGCTCTGCAATAACCTCGCCTACTCACTTGCCGTGGAGAAGCTCCTCGAGGTCGAGATTCCGCCCCGGGCGACGGTGGCACGGGTCATTCTGGCCGAGCTCACCCGCCTGGCCAGCCACCTGGTGAGCCTTGGCTCGCAGGCGATGGACCTCGGCGCGATGAGCGTGTTCCTGTATTGCTTCCGCGAGCGCGAGTGGATTCTGGACATCTTCGAGATGTGCTCCGGCCAGCGCATGATGACGAGCTACATTCGGCCCGGCGGACTGGCGATGGATCTCCCCGCGGGCTTCGAGGAAGCGGTTCGGGCGATCCTTGAGCTGATGCCGGCCCGAATCGACGAGTACGAGGCGTTGCTGACCAGAAATGAGATCTGGCTCGACCGAACCGTCGGGATCGGCGTGCTGCCGCTTGACGAGGCGATTCGAATCTGCGTGACCGGCCCGGCGCTGCGAGCCTCGGGTGGGGACTTCGACCTGCGGCGAGACAAGCCGTACTGCGGGTACGAGGAGTACGATTTTAAGGTCATCGTCGGCGCGAAGGGCGACGTCTACGAGCGATATCTGGTGAAAGTGCGAGAGATGCGCGAGACCCTGAAGATCATTCGCCAGGGTCTCGACCGCTTGCCGGACGGGCCCCACGTGACGACCGATCGCAAGGTCGCCTTCCCGCCGCGATCGGAGCTCGCGACGAGCATGGAGGCACTGATCCATCACTTCAAGCTCGCGACCGAAGGCTATCGCGTTCCGGCTGGCGATACCTACCTGGCGACCGAGTCACCGCGCGGCGAGCTCGGGATCTATCTGATCGCCGATGGCTCGGCCCGACCGTATCGCCTGCACGTCCGAGCACCGTCGTTCGCCAACCTGCAGGCGCTGCCCGTGATCGCCAGGGGCGGACTGGTGGCCGACCTGGTGGCGATGATCGGGAGCCTGGATCCGATTTTCGGTGAAGTGGACCGGTAGGGGCCGCTCCCCCTTGTCCCACGTTCCGAACCCCATCCTGAAGAGGAGGACCGCGTGCTGTCCGAAGAGACAGTTCAAGAGATTCGGGCCGCGCTGACGCGCTACCCCCGCCCCCGGAGCGCCGTGCTCGACGCGCTGCGGGCGGTGCAGCGTCAATGTGGCTACTGCCATCCCGAGGGCGTGACGGAAGCGGCGGAGATTATGGGACTCGATCCCAATGCCTTGCAGATGCTGGTGACCTTCTACGACATGCTCTACGGCGAGCCGGTCGGCGAGCACATCCTGATGCCGTGCAAGAACATCGCCTGCTTTCTGCGGGGATCGGATCAGATCATCGAGTACCTTTCGAAAAAGCTGGGGATCGGGCCAGGTGAGACGACGCCGGATGGCACGTTCACCCTGCAGCCGATGGAATGTCTGGCGGCGTGCGATCTGGCGCCGATGATGATTGCCGACGGGGTCTATCACGGTAACCTGACCGAGGACCGGATCGACGAGATCCTGGCCAGGCTCGCCAAGTCGGCCCCGTATCGCGGCGAGCCCGCGCCCGAGGGAGGTGCCAGCCGTGCCTGAACCGACGACCTACGAACCGATCCTGCTCCGCAACGTCGGCGTTCCGGATTCCTGGGACATCGACGTCGCGCTCGCCCATGGAGACTACCAGGCATTGCCGAAGGCGCTGGCCGAGCTACAGCCCGACCAGATCATCGACATGGTGAAGAA
>JBOGTX010000277.1:0-1686 GCA_050695695.1 Chloroflexota bacterium | reverse complement strand
TCGCGTGGCCGCGGCGCCCCGCGGACGTGACGGAAAATACTCCTCGGCCGTCATTCTTCTGGTCTACGAGGCTGACGCGCTCGCGCAGTCCCGCGAAGCGTCACAGATGCACCATGAAGACCGCGCCGGCGTGAACGCCCTCATCCGCGGGATCAACAGCTTGACCGAACAACACCTTCCCGCCATCGTGGTCCTCGCTACCAACCGGCTTCAAGCTATCGACCCCGCAGTCCGTCGAAGGGCCGCCGCGACCTTTCAGTTCGATCGCCCAAACGACACCCAGCGCGAAGCCGCGCTGGCGGGCCTGCTCCAAGGAGTTGATCTGCAGGCGAACAAGCTGCGAGCACTTGTAAAGGCAACTGGACCCCTCGATGGGCGTCTTTACGGATACACCTACTCAGACCTGTATCAACGTCTCGTGCCCGCCGCCGTGCTCGCCGCGTATCCCGACCGACGTCTCGATGGGGACCTCCTTCTCCATGTTGCTGGACTACTCGAACCGACCCCACCCTTTAGCGCGGAGGACTAGATGACCGAAGCGCTCTCGGCCATGATCAGCTATCAGTGGGCCGATGCGAGCGCAGCCGAACTGATCCACGAAGAGCTCGCTCTTCGTGGTCTCGTGGTTCATCACGACCGATGCAGCTTTCCCACCGGCAGCCGCATCGGAACCAACATGGACGATGCAGTCGCCAGCTGTAATGGGTTCGTCGCCTATCTGACTCCGCATTCACTCTACGAATCGAGCCCCCCGGGATCGCCACGCCCTGCTATCGACGCCGAGTTCAAGCCTGTAATGGATCGACTGGCCCGCTCGCAAGCCAAAGACGGCGGATCACGGCGTCCCGTGATCATCCCGCTGACGCACGGACTCGGAGATCCTCGTACCCAAGCCCCGGAACGGGTTCGGAAAGCCACCGGCAAGGACATCTCAAGTCTCTGGACACCTGTGGTCTTGGATCAGGGCACGACCTCAATCGGCGGGTCCGAGGCGGCGGCCGTCGGACGTGCCCTACTCGCATCGCTCCTCGCTCCCGGGGCCGACCCGCCGACTGACGATCCGATCGAAGTTTTGGTCGTAACCCGTGGAGAGGGGCAACCACCAGCATTTCTATCGATCGACGGAACCAATCTGCTCGGCGGAGCGACCAACAGGCCCGGCGAGCCCAAGACCTGGGATCGCTACATGGCTGGGCTCCGGGATCTGCAGAGCGCGATGGCTCGATGGACCGAGCGTCGAGAGATCGACCTACGAATCCGCGCGCACCTCAGCGCCGCGATCGCCTTCGGCCGAGTGTTCAACCAAGCGGCAGGCTGGCGTCCCAGTATTGAAGGTCGACACGGTCGGGTCAGTCCGAGCACCGAAGTCGACCATGAAGAACTGAGGACCTCGCTGGACAAAGGCGGAAGGCCAGGGGACCTGTCGGTCGAGATCGACCTCCTCGACGTGCGAGTGAGCGACCTCGCCGCCGGAGCGTTGATGAATCTGGCCGAACCAGCGACGAACCGTCTGTGCATCTGGCGGGAACGGCAACGATCAGACTTGCTCCCCAATGACGTGGCAGCAATGGCATCCGGCGCGGCTGTAGCCATTCGTGACGCCGTCTTCGACCTCCGACCCGCTCGGACTCATGTGTTCTGCGCTTCCCCTGTCGAGTTCGCCGTGCTGCTCGGTCACCGACTGAC
>JBOGTX010000276.1:0-5238 GCA_050695695.1 Chloroflexota bacterium | reverse complement strand
GGCCCGGGCGACCTAATTTTAAGCCACGGTGAAAGCCGATTGGATTTGCTCGGCAAATCCAATCGGCTTTCACCGTGGCTTAAAATTAGGTCGCCCGGGCCTTCGGATATCCTTTCAGAACTACTTTGACCAGCGGAATCGCGGCCTGGCAGTTGAGTCGGAACCGCGACACTTCCTCGACCTCATCAAAACCGGCGGCCCACATCATCGTTTTGAACGTCGCGGCCGAATGCTGCCACCAGCCGACCGCCTGGGCGAATCCGAACTGGCTCAACGGCACGTCCCGAAACGCCTCGAGGCTGGTATTGTACGGCTCGGCGATGATCGCGAAGCCCCGTTCGCCGGTCACCGCGCACACGTTCTCGATCGCGCGCGCCGGATCGCGCAAATGGAGCAGCAGGTCGCTCAGGAACACCACGTCGAACGTCCCCAGCTTTTCGGGAGACAGATCGTACACGCTCATCACCTCGCGCCGGACCCGCGAGCCGAGCAGGTCGCGCGCGATGAAGAACGCGGTGCCAATCTCCTTGCGCGCGGTCTCGGCGAGCGCCTGCTCGCGGAACCGCCGGGGAAAATCGCACTGGGACAGAGATTCCAGATCGATCGCCACGACGTCGGCGCCGCGCCGCTCCAGCTCGAAGGCCCAGAAACCATCGTAGGTTGCCACGTCCAGCGCCCGCATGCCGCGCATGTCCGCGGGGAGGCCGTAGTGATGGACCTGCGCGCGATGATCGACGTAACCCACGGTCGAGACGCCGTGTGGGAGATCGATCGAGTGATACCAATCGACCCCGGCGATCCGATCGGCGACTGCTCGCGCTTCGGGCGTCAGGTCCAGGGGTCGAGCCGGGTGGGTCGCGCCGTTCCCGCCCGGGGCAGGCGCGTCCGCCGAGACCGCGTCGCGGCGCTGGAGCCAATCGAGCGCTGGCCGCACCAATCTCCGGTACGGAGGCGCGCGGCGGAGTCGCTCGGCGCGGCTGGCCTCCATGGCGATCGCGACTTCGGCGATTCCGAGCGAGATCCGCTTTTCCTTCATCAGAGGCAACCGCCTACCCTCCCTTTCCTGGATATCCCTTGAGAACGATCTTGTGGATCGGATCCTGGGCGGTCGCCGCGAGCGTGAACCGGGCGACCTCGTCGACGCGCTCGAAGCCGGCCACCCCCAGCATTGCCTTGAGCGTCGCGCTCGACGGGCGCCACCAGACGTAGTCGCCGAATCCGAGGAACTCGCTGACCGTCATGTCGTCAATCGACTCGAGCCGTGGGTTGTAGACGTCGGCGATGACCGCCAGGCCGGAAGGACCAACCACCGAACGGACGTTTTCCAACGCCCGCTGCGGATCGCGCAGGTGGAGCAAGAGATCGCTGAGAAACACCAGGTCAAACGTCCCCAGCTTTGCCGGCGACAGCGCGTAGACGCTCAAGACGTGGCGTTCGACCCGCGATCCGAGAATTTCGTGCGCGGCCTTGAATCCGGCGCCGGTTGGCTTGTCGGGAGCGCCGGTCTGACGCCACGCCTCGAGCTGGTAAAGGGGAATGTCGAACTGGGACCAGGATCCAATGTCGATTGCCACGACCTCGGCGCCGCGCCGCTCCAACTCGAAGGCCCAGAAACCATCGTAGGTTGCCACGTCCAGCGCCCGCATGCCGTGCAGATCGGCGGGTAAGTCATAGAGCGCAAGCTGGCCGCGGTGATCGGTGAAGCCCGGCGTCGTCACGCCGTGGCCCAGGTCGATCGAGTGGTACCATTCGATGCCGGCGATCCGGTCGAGGATCGCGCGTGCCTCGGGAGTCGAGGGAAACGGCCCCGGGACCGGGCGTGAGGGCGCGATGACCGCGCCGTTTTGATGCCCGTCGCGTCGAGCTCCGAGACTTCCGAGCAGACCCAGAGCCGGCCTCACGACGTACTGATACGATGCTCGCTTCTTGATGCGCTCCACCCGGTCGGCCCCGAGGGCCACCGCGAGCTCGACGCCCCCGACCGTGATTCGTTTTTCGCGCTTCCCGGGCATGCTGCGTCCTCCGTCCATTTGACGGTCGCCTCGACGACCGTGATTGGGGGCGATGGCGCCCGGCGCCCGGACGTACGTCTCCACCAGGCGTACCGCGTTGCCGACGCCATCCTCGCCGCGGATCGCCACGCCGAGTCGGGTCGCACGCTCGCGCAGACGCGGGTCGTGGACCGCGGTATCGATTGCCTGAGCCAGCGCATCCACGCTGAGCTGGCCCCGGGCGATCGCGCGGGGCGCCACGCCACGCTGGAACGCCAGGTCAGCCCACATCTCCTGGTCAAAAATGTGCGGAACAAAGACCGACGGCACGCCCGCGCGCAGCACCGCCGCCGTCGTCCCGGCCCCTCCGTGATGGACAACCGCCGCGACGCGCGGAAAGAGCCACGAGTGCGGGACACCATCGGCCCGTAGGATGCCCGACGGCAATGCCCCGGATCCTAGCTCGGCCCAACCCGGCTCGATCATCGCGCGAACCCCGCTCCGCTCGGCCGCGCGAACGACGATCCGGGTCAGCTCCTCACTGCCCGCCCAGGCCATACTGCCGAAGCCGACGGCGATCGGTGCCGGCTCCTGACTCACAAACGCGGCGACCTCGGCGGGTGGAATCCACTCGGGGCGGTCGAGAAACCAGTAGCCGGTCAACTGGTGGCGCGGCAACCAGTCCGGTGGCGTCGGGAAGATCCGCGGGCTGACCGCGACCAGATTGAGCTCCGGCCCGTAGAACCCGTCGCCCGCGAGATCGCGCAGTGGCGGGAGCCCAACCCGGCGGCGCGTCGCGTTGATCCCGCCGGCCCAGCCGGCGTTCATGCCCGCGATCGCCAGGCCCCAGAGGAGCTGGTTCGACCATCGCCCGAGATTCGGGAGTCCGCGTGGTGGCTGGTGCCGCGAGCGAAGCTGCGAAGGCACGAGCGTGCCAGTCACGAACGGTCGACCAAGCCTTTCCGCGGCCATCCGACCGGCCGGCTGCAGGCAATGTGAAACGATCACGTCGGCCCATTGTCCCAGCTCACGACACTCCTCGTACATCTGCTCGAGCGCGGGCAGCATCAGCTCGTCGAGGATGATCCGAATCTGGCGCAGCGGATCGCGAATCTGGAAAGCGCGGCGCGCCGCGTCCAGCATCGCGTCGTCGCCCAGCGTCGGGCCAAGCGGAACGAAGGGAACGGCGTGGTCGCTCGCCATCGCGGCGAACTCGGCGACCCGAGGCGCGCCGAGCTTCACCTCGTGTCCGGCCCGGCTGAACTCCTTCGCCAGGGCCAGATACGGCTGGACATCACCCCGCGATCCCCACGTCGTGATGGCGACCCTCACCCTCGATCCCCCGACGCGCCCGCGCGCCAAACGCTCGTTCCCGGCCCTCTCGAATCAGTCACCGATTCGCGGAGACCGCGACTCCCCCTGCCCAATTCATCCTGACCGACCGTGACGGGTATGAGTTCCCGGGCGTAGGGAACCCAGAGCTGGTCAAGCTCCTGCTGGTCCTTATAGGTATCCATCGAGTGCCAGAAGCCGCGATGGCGATACATCCGAAGCCGGCCCTTCCCGCTGAGCGCCGGCAGGACTTCTCGCTCGAGGTTGTGTCCCTGCCACTCGTCGAAGACGCTCCGCTCGAAGACGAAAAAGCCGCCATTGATCCAATAGTTTGGCAGAACCGGCTTCTCGTCGAAGCGAACCACCCGTCCGTCGTCGTCGGAGTAGATCAATCCGTACTGCGAGCGGAGCGGCGCCGCGGTCACCGTCGCCGGGGCGCCGTGCGCCCGGTGATACTCGAGCAAGGCGTCAAGGTCGACGTCGCCCAGGCCGTCGCAGTACGTCGCGTGAAACGTCGGGCCGAGTAGGTGGCGCACCCGAAGGATGCGGTCGCCGGTGTCGGCATCGTCGCCCGTGTCGACGCAGGTCACGTCCCAGCTCCCGCGCGGCTGATGGAAGTGATCGAACATCATCTCTTTCAAATAGCCGCAGGAGAGAATGAACTCTCGAAAGCCGCGCGCGGCGTAGATGCGCATGACCTGCTCGACGATCGGAATGCCCCCGATCGGCATCAGAGCCTTCGGAACCGTCTGGGTGTGAGGGTACGCGCGCGTTCCGCGTCCCCCGCAGAGGATGACGACCTGCATACTCGTCCCCTTTCGCCCTTCCTCAGTCGTGCGCGAAGGTCGCCGGCGCGTGATCGGTATACCAGGCGATCGTCTGACGTAACCCCTGGGTCAAGTCGATCCGTGGCTCCCAGCCCAGAATCTCGCGCGCCAGCGTCGAATCGAGAAACTGGCGATCGATCTCGCCCCGGGCCCGGCCCAGGACGCGCGGCCGCAGCGAAGATCCGGCGGCGGTAATGATCTGCTCGACCAACGAGAGCGCGCTCAACGGAAGGTTCGAGCCGAAGTTGAAGGCTCGGCCGCGCACCTGGTCCTCGGACACGCGCTCCCCCAGCGTCAGATAGCCCGCGACCGCGTCGGCGACGTAGACGTAGTCTCGCTCCGGCGTCCCATCGCTCCGGATGACCGGCGCCTCTCCCCGCAGGACCGAGCGAATCGTCCCGGGAACCAGGCGCGACCAGTTGAAGTCGGCTCCGCCGTAGATGTTCGCGAAGCGCGAGACCCCGATCGGTAAGCCGTAAGTGGCGGCGTAGCACCGCGCCAGGACGTCCGTGCAGACCTTCGACGCATCGTAGGGATATCTCCCGTGCAGCGGCGTATCTTCGCGGTAGGGGAGGACCGGCTGGTCGCCATAAGCTTTGTCGCTGGATGCCACGACGACCCCGGCGATCGTTTTCGCCAGCCGACAGGCCTCGAGCACGTTCCAGGTCCCCTTGACGTTGGTCTCGAAGGTGGAAAGGGGCGACCGATTCGCGACTCCGACCAGCGCCTGGGCCGCGAGGTGAAAGCAGGTGTCGACCTCGTATTCGTTGATCGCGCGCTCGACCAGCCCGTAGTCGACGATCGAGCCACGGACGAGGCTCACCCGGTCGGTCATCCCGTGTAGCTTGAGGAGCTGCTCGCCCGGCGAGTCGCGAACCAGGCCGATCACCGTGGCACCGGCGTCGACCAGCGCCTCGCAGAGCCAGCTCGCGACGAACCCGCCGGCGCCGGTCACCAGGACGGAGCGGTTCGCCCAGAAGGCCCGCCGACCTGACTCGGGCGCAAATTCACCTTTCACGTTTTGCCTCAACACGTTCGACATCGGCACGACGTCGCGAACGGGAAAAAGCGTCTCGACAATGGTGGGG
>JBOGTX010000275.1:0-2024 GCA_050695695.1 Chloroflexota bacterium | reverse complement strand
CCCTACGTGTGGTTCCTGCTCAAGACTTATCTGTTGTTCTTCATCTTTTACTGGATGCGCGGCACGCTGCCGCGGGTTCGGATCGATCAGTTGATGGGTCTCGCCTGGAAGTATCTGCTCCCCGCCGCCCTGGCGAACGTCGTGATCACCGGCGTCGGGATCTGGGTCTACCAGGCGTTGATCGCATAGGAGGCCAGAGTGATTGGCACGGGTATCTTGAAGGGGATGAAAGTCACCTTCGAACACATGATGATAACTCAGAAGGAGACGGTGTCCTACCCCGAGGAGCGCGTCTACACGCCGCCGCGCTTCCGTGGCGCGCCGGCCTGGGTCTTCGATCCGAACGGCCACGCGCGCTGCGTCGGCTGCGGCATCTGCGTCTTCGCCTGTCCGCACGGCGTCATCGAGATGCGGACCTCGGAGACCCCGGACAAGGTGCGTATGGTGGACTACTATTCGATTCACATCACCCGCTGTCTTTTCTGCGGCCTGTGCGTCGAGGCGTGTCCGTTCCGGGCGATCGAGATGAGTGACGAGTTCGAGCTCGCCGGATATCAGCGCAACGACCTGACCTACACCCTGAAGGATTGGCTCGGGCCGAACCAGCGCGAGTACCACGACGAGCCTCGGGCCCAGGTGGCGACGTGACCACCGCGAGCTGGGCGTCGGTCGTCTTCTACGTCGTCGCGATTTGCGTGGTGCTCGGAGCGCTCGCCGTGGTACTGCTGCCGCGGATCGTCCACGCCGCGCTGGCCCTGGTGTTCTGCTTCTTTATGGTCTCGGGAATTTACGTCCTGCTGGGCGCCGACTTCATCGCGGCGACCCAGGTCATCATTTACGTCGGGGCGATCACCGTGCTCTTCCTGTTCGCGATCATGCTCACCCATCACAGCTACTCCGCGGACAGTAACCCGGTGAACGCGCAGTGGCTGGCGGCGGGGCCGGTCGCCGTCGTCATCGGGGCGCTGCTCGTCTGGGTGTTCAGTCAGGCGAAGCTCCAGGTCTCGGCGGCGGCAACGCCCGGTGGGGTCAGCGACGTGACCGAGAGCCTCGGGAAGCTGTTGATGGGCCCGTACCTGATCCCGTTCGAGATCGCCGGCTTACTCTTGCTCGCCTCGATGATCGGCGCCATCGTCATCGCTCGGGAGACTTGATCTGATGCAAGTGACACTCACTCACTATCTCGTGCTCAGCGCCCTCATCTTCTCGATTGGCCTCTTCGGCGCGCTCGCCAAGCGAAACGTCGTGACCATTCTTATGTCGATTGAGTTGATGTTCAACGCGGTGAACGTCGCGTTGATCGCGTTTTCGCGCTACCTGCCGGTGCCCCCGGCCGATGCCGCTCAACTGGGCTTGAATGGCCAGGTGTTCGCGCTGTTTATCATCGCGGTCGCGGCCGCCGAGGCCGCGGTCGCCCTGGCGATCATCCTGGCGATATATCGCGAGCGGCGCTCGGTCAACGTCGAAGACGTCAACTTGATGAAGTGGTAGAGAGGGTCGAATGCCTAGCTACATCTGGCTGATTCCCCTCTGTCCGCTCGTCGGCTTGCTGTTGATCCTGGTCGCCGGGCTTCCCCGGCCGAAGCTGAGCGGATATTTCGCGATCCTGGCGATTGGCGCGTCGTTGGTGCTGTCGGTGCTCGCCTTTTTCTGGCAGGCGGCGCAACCGGCCACCGGCGCCCCGGTGCCCCTGGTCAGCGTGGTGAACTGGTTCGAGGCCGGCGGGACGGTTCTCCAGGTCGGAGTGATCTTTGACCCGCTGGCGTCGATCACCCTGGTGATGGTCTGCCTGGTCAGCTTTCTGGTCCAGATCTACTCCGTGGGGTACATGCACGGCGACCCCGGCTACACCCGCTACTACGCGGAGATGTGTATCTTCACGTTGTCGATGCTTGGCCTGGTCCTGGCGCCGAACTTTCTGCAAATGTACATCTTCTGGGAGCTGGTCGGCCTGTCGTCGTATCTCCTGATCGGCTTCTGGTACGAGCGCCCGCCGGCCGCCGCCGCGGCGGTCAAGGCGTTCG
>JBOGTX010000274.1:0-2421 GCA_050695695.1 Chloroflexota bacterium | reverse complement strand
CCATCGTCGCGGTGACCCCAGCCAACGGGCCGGTCTCCGGTGGCACGGTGGCCACGATTGTTGGCGATGACTTCGATCTGGCCGGCCCGGTCAGTGTCCAGTTCGGTACTCACCCGGCCGTCGGCGTTCAGATTGCCAGCCGAACATCACTCACCGCGACCGTTCCGGCTGGCGATGGCGCCGGGCCGGTTGATGTCGAGGTGGCGAATGAGAATGGCTCGGCGACGCTCGCCGTCGGCTTTAGCTACGTCGACCAGCCCACGGCACCGCCGCTACCGGCCCTGGCGCGGCTGAGCGACTACGACCTCAGCGGGGTTCCTCTCGTTCTGGTCCAACGGTCCTTGGTCACGTTGTGCCAGGCTCGCTCGGACGCCGTGGCCATCTTAATCTTGCCCCGCCACTTCGAGAAGCCGCAGTGTCTGGACTGGCAGCAAACGCTGCGACAGCAGCTTGGCCTGCCGCGACGGGGAAGCTCGTGGACCGACCTGAGCGAGGTCGCGGACCTCAGCTACGCGGCGGTCTACCATCCCTGGCTCTTGCTCGCGGATCCAACCGCGCCGGACGGAACGCGCCTGTCGACATGTGATGGCGTGGTCTGTGGAATGATCGCGGCGCGGGAGCAACAACGACAGGCCTGGGTCGCGCCGGCCAACGTCCCCGGCCAGCGGATCCTTGACCTCGTTCCGTCGATTTCCAGCGACGACTGGGCCGACCTGTTCGCGCTCCAGTTCAATCTGATCCGCGCCGAGCCGCGCGATTTCCGGGCCATGAGCGCCCACACGCTTAGCGACGAGCGTTCGCTACTCCAGTTGTCGGTGCGCCGACTGATGATCTTGCTGCGGAAGGTCGCGTACGAGCGAGGTATGGATTACGTCTTCCAGACAAATACCCAGCAGTTCCGGGAAGGGGTTCGGATGTCGTTGGAGGATGTGCTCCGTTTCATGTTCGACCGCGGCGCCTTCGCCGGCCCGACGCCGGAGACGTCGTATCGGGTCGTGGTGGACGCCAGCGTCAATCCGCCCGAGAGCGTCGACCAGGGGCAATTCGTCGCCCTGATCCAGGTCGCACCCGCGCAGCCGATGGAGTTTATCACCGTCGTGCTGACCCGAGTCGGCGAGGGCATTTTACAGGTCACGGAGGTCTGAGTGATGGCAAACGAACAGAACCCGTTCACCACGTTTAACTTCTCGGTGCAGTTGACGATCCCAAACAGCCAGGGCCTCGGACTCTCCAACCCACTCTGCAGCTCGGAGTTTTCCGAAGTCGACGGCCTCGAGATGACGATGGAGCCGAAAACCCTCCGCGAAGGAGGCAACAACACCCGGCAGATCCATCTCGTTGGGCCGGTCAGCTACGCGAATCTGACCTTGAAAAGGGGCATGACCGCGAACCAGGACCTCTGGAAGTGGTTCATCGCCTGCACCAGCGGGGTCCGTCGCGGAGTCAAGGCCAGCGGTGTGATCTTGATGTACGACGAGGCCGGAACGGTGGCCGGCCAGGCGAGGGTTCGCTACAAGCTGACCGATTGCCTGCCAACCAAGATCAAGGCGCCGTCGCTCAACGCCAAGGACGGCATCCTGGCGATCGAAGAGCTGCAGATTGCCTATGGCAGTCTCGCGATCGAGTTGGCGTAAGTAACGACGATGGTGACGCAAGCAAAGCTCGTCGAGATCAAGTGGGATGCCAAGCAGCAGAACGCCAGCAAAGTCGACGGCGGCAAGAACGTCCCGGTTCATTTCAACCCGCAGTCACTCAAGCTGAGCTTCGCGAACGAAAACAAGGGCGGCGATCAGCCCGCCGGCTCGGCGAAGCAGTTTGTCGGAAGTGGCACGTCAAAATTGTCGGTCGAGCTACTTTTCGACACGTCAGAGACCGGGAAGGACGTTCGCAAGGTCACCCAGGACGTCGCCTATTTCGTTCAGGCGAAGAAGCAGCCGAGCCAGAGTAACAAGCGGGTGCCACCGGGGATCAGCTTCGAGTGGGGCACGTTTATTTTTCAGGGCATCGTCAACAGCATGCAGGAGACCCTCGACTACTTTTCCGAAGAGGGGGTGCCACTCCGCTCGACGGTCTCGCTCGACGTCGGCCGGCAGGACATCGAGTACCTGTTTGGGAGCCCCGGCCCCGCGACCGGCGGCCAGGGTGGCGCGGGAACCGGCGCTGGCAACCCTGGACAAGCACCACTCGCCCCGGCCCGGCCCGGCGACAGCGTGCAGCAAATGGCCGGCCGAAACGGCGACAGCTCGAACTGGAAAGCGATTGCTGCCGCGAACAACATCGACGATCCGCTGCGCCTGAGCGCCGGGGCATTGATCAACCTGAACGTCGGCGCCGCCGCCGGGATCGGCGTGAGCGCTTCGGCCGGCGTGAGTGCCGGAGCGGGTTTAAGCGTGGGAGGCGCGGTTGGCATCGGTGCTGGCG
>JBOGTX010000273.1:0-3217 GCA_050695695.1 Chloroflexota bacterium | reverse complement strand
ATATTCACCAGGCCAGTCATTTAAATCCCCCTCTCGAAAGCCCCGCAGCCCACCAGGGCAACTTTGATCTAGTCCACCCTCGATCTCCATTGTCGACAGCGCTCAGGCTTTGAGTCCAGATAGTACCACACCCTCGATGAAATAGCGCTGGGCAAAGAAGAACAGAATCAGCGGCGGCAGCGTTGCCAGGGTGGACGCCGCCATCAAGAGGTGGAACTGCGGCACGCCGTCGCCGGAGAACGAGCTCTGGAGGTAATTCAGGCCCAGCGACAGCGTGAAGTTCGACGTCGAGTTCAGGTAGATCAAGGGGCTAAAGAAGTCGTTCCACTGGCCGATGAACGAGATGATCGTCACCGCCATGAGCGCCGGCTTGAGGAGTGGAACGATGATGCTGACCAGGATGCGCAGCGAGGTCGCGCCGTCCATCCGAGCGGCGTCGTCGAAATCGCGCGGGACCGTCAGCAGGAACTGGCGCAACAGGAAGATGTAGAACGCGCCGCCGCCCAGCCAGAAGGGAACGATCAGCGGGCGGAAGGTGTCGAGCCAGCCAAGGTCGCGAAAGATCAGGTAGGTCGGCACGATCGTCACCTCGGACGGGAGGATCAGCGTGCCAACGGTGATGAAGAAGAACAGGTCGCGGCCCGGATAGCGGAAACGGGCAAAAGAATAGGCCACGAGCGTCGCCGACATGACGGTGCCGAGTGTTGCCAGGATCGTCACCTGGAACGTGTTGACGATCCAGAGCGCGAAGGGAAACATCGTAAAGAGTGTAGGGTAGTTATCCCAGTGAAAAACCGTCGGCCAGGGGGTCGGGGGATAGACGAAGATCTCGGCAACGCTCTTCAAGGAGCTCGACACCGTCCAGAAGAACGGGAACAACGACAGCACCGCGAGAACGGCCGCCGCGCCGTAGACCAGCACGCCAACGCCGACGCGGACGATCGAGGGGAGGGTGGTCGACGTGGTCGCCGGAGCGACGGTGCGCGTTGCCATCAGCGGGTCTCCCCTTCGTAATACACCCAGCGCGAGCTGCTTCGGAATTGCAGGTAGGTCAGGACGAGGACGATGATCAGGAAGATCCAGGCCAGGCACGAGGCGTAGCCCATCTGAAAGAACTGGAACGCCTGGGCGTAGATGTTCAGCGCGTAGAACCAGGTCGCGTAGGCCGGGCCGCCCTGGGTCGCCACGAACGCGGTGGTGAACACTTTGAGGCCGCCGATGATGCCCAGAATCAGGTTGAAGAGAATCGTCGGCGAGATCAGCGGCACGGTGACGTGGCGGAAGCGCTGCCAGCCGCCCGCGCCGTCGAGGCCGGCCGCCTCGTAGAGCTCGCGCGGCACGCCCTGCAGTCCGGCCAGGAAGATCAGCATGGTTTCCCCGCCGGCCGACCGCCAGAGACTCAAGAGGATCAGCGACGGGATGGCCCACTCGATCGTGCCCAGCCAGCCTGGCCCGGCGATCCCGACCAGGCTCAGCAGGTAATTGACCAGGCCCACCTGCGGGTGGAGAATCCACACCCAGATCACGGTGGTCGCGACGATCGGCACCAGGCTCGGCAGAAAGTAGATTGTCCGGAAGAAGCTGATGCCTCGAAAGGAGCGGTTCAGGAAGAGGGCGAGCAGCAGCGACGCGACCATCGTCAGCGGCACGTAGACGCCGGCGAAGTAGAAGGTCTTGACCAGGGACGGCCAGAACTGCGGATCCTGGGCGAACGCGTGAACGTAATTCTGGATCCCCACGAACACTGGCGGCTTGACGATGTCGTAGCGGTTGAAGCTGAGGTAGAGCGAGGCGATGGTGGGACCGCCGATAAAGGCAAGAAACCCGGCCGCCCACGGCGCCAGGTAGAGGTATCCTTCGATCGCCTCGCGTCGGCGGATGTTCAGCCAGCCGGCTCGTCGTCTCGCCAGCGATGTCCGCGCCATCAGTTGCCTCTCTCCGTGGCCGACACCGGCCCGTCTTACTTGGCTTCCCCGAGGACGTTCTGAATCGCCTGCTGGATCTTCGTCGCGCCCGCCGCGGGATCAATTTTGTTCAGGAAGATCTCGTCGGTGATCTGGGGAATCACCGATTCGATCTCGGTCATCCGGTTATTCGACGCGATATTTGGCGCTTTCGCTTGCTGCATCATTTTGTCCCCGACCTTGAACCACGGGTAGGGCTTGATCAGACGAGGGTCCTTGTACACGTCCGGGCGGGCGCCCGGCGAGCCCGATCCCATCAGAACCTTCTGGACACCGACCTCGTGCGAGCAGATGTACTGTAAAAACTTCCAGGCCGCCTCCGGTTGTTTCGCCTGCGTCGTCACCGAGGTGGTGTTCCCGAAGGCGGTGGCGCCTCGGGAGCCGCCGGGGCCGTCTGGCATAATGAACGCGCCCCAATTGAACTTATCGCCGACGATCGCCGTGGTCGTCGTGATCGGCGCGGCGGCCTGCTGGAAGACCGCCAGCTTCCCCGACGCGAAGAACTGCTGCAATCCGACGCCGGTCGGAAGCGACGTGGGACCCGGCGAGATCTTCTGTTTGTAGATCAGATCCGCCTGGTACTGAAACATTTGCTTCCCCTGCTCGTTCCCCGACGCCGTGGTCTTGCCGTCGGGCGCGATCAGGTCGGTGCCGAACGCCCGGAGGTTCGTCTGGGTTGGCAGGTAGCTGCCGCGTTCGGTCATGTACCCCCAGATCTCGACCTTTCCGTCGCTTCCCACCTTGGTCAGCGCCTTCCCGTAGGTGATCAAATCATCCCACTTCCAGATCTCATCGGGTGACTTCGCGTCGGGCGCGGTGATTCCAGCCTTGTCCAGGAGATCGCGGTTGAAGAAGATGTTCGTGGCGCAGCCGTGGCCAACCGTTGGCAGGGCGTAGAGCTTCCCGTCGAGGCGGCAGGCATCGATCACGCCCGTGTAGAACTGGGTGAGATCGTACTTGTCCTGGGCGACGTAGTCGTCCACCGCGCGCAGCATGCCCTTCGCGGCATAGGGAGGAAGCCACGGAACCGTCCAGGCGAAGATGAGATCTCCGAGCTGGTTGGCCGCGAAGAGGATCGGGAGCTTCTCGAAGATCTGGGCGTCGGGGATATCCTGGATAATGACCTTGATGCCAGTGTCTTTCTGGAACTGCGGGCCGTACTTCTTTCGGACGAAGTCCTCGTTGATGCTCGACCGCTGTTGATAGGTGATCGAGACGCCCGTCGCGGCCGGCGCGGCGGTCTGGGCAGGCGC
>JBOGTX010000272.1:0-8303 GCA_050695695.1 Chloroflexota bacterium | reverse complement strand
TGCTTCCGAATGACGTGATCGTGGTGGATCTCTTTGGGAAGATCCAGGACGGGACGTTCGCCGGCGACAACCTCTCGACGGCGATCCATTCGCGCAGCCGGACCGGCATGGTGATCGACGGTGGGATCCGGGACGTGCAGCGGATCTTCGAGATCGAGGAATTCGGCGTGTTCGTGCGCGGCCTCGACCCCTCGGCGATCGCGAACGTAACGTTGATGGGCGTGAACGTGCCGATTCGGATCGGCGGGGCGACGGTGCTGCCCGGCGACGTGGTGCTGGGCACCCGCGAGGGCGTCATCTTCATCCCACCCCACCTGACGCAAAACGTCGTCGAGCGGTCCGAAGAGATCCGGCTGCGCGACGAATTCGGTCACCAGCGCATCCGCGAGGGAACCTACACCCCGGGACAGATCGACCGCGCCTGGCCACCGGAGATCGAGGAAGACTACGCGGCGTGGAAGGGCGCGCGGCGATAAAAGTGGGGCACGAGCGGCTGGAACTCGTGCCCCCGCCAAAGGAGGAAAAAGTGGGGATGAGGCCACAAACCAATCCGATGGCTTCCTCGTTTTAGGAGAAGGGCAAGAAGTATGCCGCGTGTTGACGCGCCGTTGGGGTTGGGTGGATCGGTGGAGTGGCTCAAGCGAGGCGCCAGATCAGAAAACTGGTAGCGCATACGGGATTCGAACCCGTGATCTCCGCCTTGAGAGGGCGGTGTCCTTGGCCGCTAGACGAATGCGCCACGTCAAGAGGACAGTGAGCTAAGTATAGCGTCTAGCTCGCGTTTGCGCAAGCGACCGGCGCGCCGCGGACGGCCGCGCGGCTAGCCTGCTATAATGCCTGGAAAACCCGGCCCGATTGGGTGGGGGAGCGTTCGCCGAGTGAAGTTATCGGTCATCATCCCGGTCTTCAACGAGAAAGAGACGATCGTCGAGATCGTCGAGCACGTCAAGGCGGTCTGCCTCGAGAAAGAGATCATCGTCGTCGACGACTGCTCGGTCGATGGCTCGCGCGAGATCCTCCAGCACCTCACGGATCCAGCGGTCGCGGTGTACTTTCACGAGCGCAATCAGGGCAAAGGCGCGGCGGTCCGCACCGGACTGGCCCACGCCACCGGCGATTACGTCATCATTCAGGATGCCGACCTCGAGTACAATCCCCAGGAGTATCTCAACCTGCTGGGACCGATCGAGCGCGGCGAGGCCGATGTGGTCTACGGATCGCGGTTCAAGGGGCAGATCCGGGATATGACGCTGATCCAGCGGGTGGGAAACCGGTTTCTGACGGTGTTGACGAACCTGCTTTACCGGACGAGCCTGACCGACATGGAGACCTGCTACAAGCTGGCACCGACCAGGCTGATGCAGGGGCTGACGTTGCGCAGTCGGGCGTTCGACTTCGAGCCGGAGGTGACGGCGAAGCTGCTGAAGCGAGGCTGCCGCATCGTCGAGGTGCCGATCGTCTATCAGGCGCGCAGCTCGGAAGACGGCAAGAAGATCAGCTGGACCCACGGCTTTCCCGCCGCCTGGTGCCTCGTCAAGTACCGATTCGTGGAGTAGGTGGCATTGATTTGGGTATGTATCGTTAGTCGAAGAGACTAGATCCGCCGCGCGATCGTAACGCCTGTGGAGGAGCACCGAGATGGCGATTTCTTCCCTCGATACCCGCGTCTATCGCGTTCCCTGGAACGGGGCCGATCTCGAGCTCGCGCTGCCAGCCGAGTCGGTTCGGGCCGACGTGCGCTTCACCGACCTACCACCTCTCGCCGATCCAGCCGCTGCGTTTTTACGGGCGATGGACGAGCCGATCGGCCGGCCGCCGCTCGCGGAGATCGTCTGGCCCGGGGCGAAAGTTGCCCTCCTAACCGGCGATCGCATGACCGACTTCATGCTCGGCTCGCGCGACGGACTCGGCCACGTGATCCTCGACTATTTGAATCGGGCCGGCGTTCGCGACGAGGACGTGACACTGGTCTTCGCCTGCGGCACCAATCCGCACCGCAACGCCGACGAGAAGCTCGGGCCGAAGCTGATCAGCCGCGTTGGTCGCTACCTGAAGCACATGTCGACCGACGACGACGCGCTTGCCTTCGTCGGCTACACCAGCCACGGCAATGCCGTCTGGCTGAACCAGGCCGTCGTCGAGGCGGACGTGGTGATCGGCGTTGGCGAGATCTCGCCAAATACCCACGGTGGCTGGTGCGGTGGCGGTAAGATGATCCTGCCAGGCGTCGCCGGGCGAGCGACCGTCGAGCACAATCACCGCCAGTTGATGCGTCCGGAGACGCCGCTCGGATTGACCGACGGCAACCCCCTGCGCCGAGACATGGAGGAGGGCGCGGATCTGGGGCGGCTGGCGTTCAAGATCGACGTTCTGGTCAACTCGAGCCAGCAGATCGTCGCGGTGTACTCGGGCGACTTCCGCAAGGAGCACCGGACCGCGATCAATGAAGTGGGTCGCGAGATCTGGATGACCCGGATGGAACCGGCCGACATCGCGGTGTATTCGCCGGGCGATGGCCGCGAGCGCCACCTGGAAAGCTCGCTGTTCATCACCCTGGATTCCGCCGAGCTGGCGACGAAGTCGGACGGCGTGATCATCCTGGTCGCCTCGGCCGCCGGTGGCTACGCTCCGAACGGTGGCGGCCTGCAATACAACGACCACCAGACGTCTCGGGAGATCTTCAAGCTCAGCTCGCCGGAGATCGCCCGGGCGATGATCGACACGAATGGCAACGTCCGAACCGCTTCGATCCTCTTCGCGGCGAAGCGCGTCCTGGAGCAGCGGACGGTCATTCTGGTCGCCGAGGGGATCGACCCGGCCGAGGCGCGAGGATTCGGCTTCGCCGACTGCGTTCGCTCCTTCGACGACGCCCTCGAGCGCGCCTTCGCCTGGAAAGGCCGCGACGCGACCGTGGCTACCTGTTTCCCGCGCGGCATTCAATGGCGCATCCTTCCCTGGCGCGAGGGGTGAGACCACGCGTTTGCTTGAAACATGGCGCGTCATTCCCCCCGAGCCCTTCGCCGGCCCGGAGAACATGGCGATCGACGAGGCGTTGTTGGCGCTGGTTGGCGAAGGGGAGGCGCCGCCCACGCTTCGTTTCTACGAGTGGCGCTCGCCCTGGGTGGCGCTTGGCACCGGGCAGGCCGCGAGCGATCTCGATCTGACTGCCCTGGCTGAGCGCGGCTGGGCGTTACTGCGCCGCGCGTCCGGCGGAACTGCCGTCCTGCACCGAGGCCAGCTTGGCTACGCGGTGATTTTGCCAACCAGCCACCCGCTCTGGGAAGGGGATCTGCCGTCGTCGTACCAGCGGATCGCGACTCCGCTCGCGCTTGGGCTGTCGCGACTGGGCGTGCTCTCCGAGCCTGCCCCGCCATCGCTGAAGGCAACCTTCGCGGCCGGCGCGCCACCGGTCGCGGCAAGGGTCTGTTTCAGCGCCCTCGGACCGTACGAGCTGCTCGACCGATGCGGCCGCAAGCTCACCGGAAATTCCCAGATCCGCCGCCGTCACGGTTCCCTTCAGCACGGCACGATTCAAGTTTCGGGCAACCAGGCCGAGCTGGTCGACGTCCTGGCCGGCCTCGAGCCGTCTGAAATGGTCACCCTGGCCGCCTATTTGCAGACCCGCGTTGGATCGCTCGAAGCGAGCGCGGGCCGCGAGATCAGCGGCGCCGATCTCGCCGACGCTCTGGGGTGGGCATTCGAGGAGACCCTGGGGATCTGTCTTAGCGCCGGAGATCTGTCCGGCCGCGAGCGATGCGCCGCGGCGGAGCTCGTGACGACGAAGTACCGAGATCCCGGGTGGACCAATCGACGCTAGAACCGGATCGCGGGCCGGAGGCCTCCGAGGCGGCAGGGCGATGTTTGCCGAGTCGCGATTACCGCGGATCTGAGCGGGGGTGAGGCCGTAGCCCGGCACGACCAACCCTGACAACAGTTTCAGTAGGGAGGATCGATGATGGCCCCCGAGCCCTTGCCCCGACTCTACACCGAGCTTGCCTCGTGGTTCCACCTGCTCACCGCGCCCGCTGATTACGCGGAAGAGGAGGAATTCTACCGTCGGGCGTTCCTGGACGCGTCCAGCGAGCCGCCGCGAACCTTGCTCGAGCTCGGCTCCGGCGGGGGGAACTTGGCGTCGCACTACAAGCGCCATTTCAAGAGCACGCTGGTTGACCTCGCTCCGGACATGCTCGCCCTCAGCCAGACGATCAATCCCGAGTGCGAGCACCTGCGGGGCGACATGCGGACCGTCCGCCTCGGGCGAGTCTTCGACTGCGTGTTCGTCCACGACGCGGTCATGTACCTGACGACCGCCGAGGACCTCCGCCAGGCAATGACGACCGCCTTCGTCCACTGTAGACCGGGCGGCGTGGCCATCTTCGCCCCGGATTGCACGCGCGAGACGTTTGCCGCCTCGACCGATCACGGTGGCCACGACGGAGCGGGGCGATCCCTTCGCTACCTCGAATGGACCTGGGACCCCGATCCAACGGATACGACCTACCTCGTCGACTTCGCCTACCTCTTGCGCGAAGACGGCAAACCAATGCGCTGCGAGCACGACCGTCATTTGAACGGCCTGTTCGGTCGGGACGAATGGCTGCGGCTACTCGCGGAGGTAGGGTTCCGGGCGACGGTTCATTCCTTCTCGCACAGTGAGGTTCCGCGCGGCCCCCTCGACGTGTTCGTGGCGATCCGGCCGGGCCAGGGCGGTAGGCCGACAGCGGCGTGACCTCGACGCCAAGGTTTGCCGCGCGTCGCGAGGCGGTGAAGTCGGCCAGCACCGCCTGGTCGACCGACGGCGAGTGGCGATCGATCGCCGCGCGGGCGGCGACGAACGTGTCGACCAGATCGCCGGGGACGGCGAGGTAGCCCAGCCTCAACGACGCCAACGGTCAATCCATCGTCTCCCTTCGCGTCCGCGCGGTGATCGGCCCCGTCGTCCCGCGTTCGATGAGTTCTCGACGTCGCCAGAGCGCCCAGGCCACGGCCGCCAGCGCGGCGAGCCAGGCGAGCGCCGATACCCCACCGGCGAGATAGAGCGAGCGCGGACGGAATCGGAACGCGATCTCGTGGGTGCCCGGCGCGACTGGCACCGCGCGGAACGTCCAGTCGGCACGCAACAGTGGCGCCGATTTTCCGTCCACCGTGGCAACCCAGCCCCCGTAGTAGGGATCGGCCAGGACGAGATAACCGGCGCGCGGCGCGTTGACCCGAACGACGACCGAGTTCGGGCCGTCGAAGACGAAGGTCGCCGCGATCGGGCCTGACCCCGGCTGGTTCTCGGGCGCGCCTCCCTCCAGCACGACCTCCTTGCCCGGATCGAAGCCGGGCGCCTTGATTGCCGCCAGCGCGGCGTCGTGGCTCGAGGCAACCGTCGCCTGGCTCACGAAGAAGGCGCGTGGTAGGGCGTTGGGGTTCTCGTAGACGTTGATCTGGGAGTCGCCCGAGAAGGCGAGTCGAAACTTCTTCATGTCCAACACGACGTTCTTGTGGCCGAGGATGTAGCGCGCGCCGAGCAGGTCATAGAGCCGCGAGCTGCGACCGGGCACGTGAATCTTCCAGAGCCAGTAATAGTCGGTGAGGGTCAGGGGATCGTAGAGGCCCCAGAGGCTACGAAAGCCGTACAGCGCGGCGGCGTCCGGCTGCCAGATGTCCTCGACCCCGGTCACGGTGTCGAGCCGTGCGTCGCCGAGGTTTTTCTGAAGGAAGTCGACCACTGGCGGGTGCTGAAAGCCGGCGGTGGGATCGTCGGGCGTGGGATTCACCACGGCGTTGTTGCCCACCAGATCGACCAGAATGATCGCGATCGCGATGACCGGCACGGCGAGGCCGCGAATCCACCGGTAACGATAGGCGGCGAGGAAGCCCAGTGTCACCAGCACGTAGAGTGTGGCCAGCGCGAAGCTGCTGGTGGAGACGTCGATTTGTTGCACCAGCGCCGCGTTCTGCGCCTGATTCACGAACAATCGCAGGTAGACGAGTGGGGCCGCGACGAGCAGGAGCCCGGCGGCGAAGATCGCCCACCCCGAGAGGACAAGCCGGAACAGCGGCCGCCGATAGGCCGCGAGCGGCCGCGACATGGCGTCGGCGCCCAGCCCGGCCAGCATGGCGATTCCCAGGTCGACGAAGAAGAGGAAGCGCCCTGGCGCGCGCACTTTGTCGAACCCGGGCGCCAGCGCGAACAGCCAGCCGTGGAGCGGCGTCCAGTTGGCGAACGCGAGCAGCAGACCAACCCCGGCGACGACGCCGAACGTTCGCACGCGCCAGTCGCGCACGCAGAGTAACGCGACCAGGGCGAGGGCGAGTGGCAGGATGCCGACGTAGAGATAGTTTTCGGTCAGGCTGGGCGGACCCCAGTACTTGTCTGGAGTCTGCCCGTAAAAATGCGGAATCAACAGCAGGATCAGCTTTTGCGGGAGGAACGCAAACTGGGTCGCGTCGGCGTAGGTGAGGTCGGCGCGTACCGACTGCGCGGTGAGCTGATAGCTAGGCCACAGTTGCACCAGGACCAGCAGCACCGACCAGACGCCGAGCAGGACGAGCGATCTCAGCGGGGCCAGCCAGCGGTCTCGGATGAGCGTCGCCAGCTCGGGATACCTCCGGTCGCCGTCCCAACGCTCTCGGAGCGCGTACCCAACGACGTAGATCGCGATCAACAGCGCGGCGTACAGCGACATCTGGGTATGGCCGGCGAAGGTCGAGACCGCCAGCGCCATCGCCGCGGCCGCCACCCAGGCGAGCGAGCCGCCCTCGAGGGCGGGCTGAAGCAGCGCCAGCACCAGGGGGATCCAGACGACGACCGCGATCAGGTTGTAATGACCCAGGTGGGCGACCAGGAAGCCGCTCGCCTCCCAGGTGATGGCCGCGGTCAGCGCGCCGAAACGTCCCAGGCGAAGCTGCCGACCCAGGACGTAGGCGAAGATTCCGGCCAGCGCGTAGTGAGCGATCGCCATCAATTCGAGCTTGTGGTAGTCGAAGGTGCGAAAGACGAAAAACGCCAGCAGGTTGACCGGATAGAGCAGGCCGCTCTGCACGTCGGCGAGGTAGGGTTGACCACCGTACAGGTAGGGATCCCAGAGCGGCAAGGTGCCGTGGTGGATCGCCTGGGCGACGAAAGCGTAGCGGGGATAGAGGAACGACACCAGATCGCCGCCCCCGCGCGGCACGAACTGTCCCTCGAAGAACACTGGCCAGAACAGGAGCACGTCGAGCACGATCAGGCCGACGACCGCGGCGACATCCGGGATCCCCCAGGACCGGCTCGGGTATTTCACAGGTTTACTGATAGGACTTCCTCGGCCTGCCCGGCGAGCGATTTGGCGTGCGTACTATACCACAGCCTGGCGACTTGAAGCGACCGCCGCTCGCCGGCGGGGCGGGAGCGGCAATTTGACCGGTGCGTGTGGGCCTGATAGGATCCGAGCCATGAACGAACCGGTGGACCGGGGCGCCCGGGTCTGGCGGGCTGGTCGCGGCCCGGTCATGGTCCTGTTGCACGGCGAGTTTGGCGACGCACCCACCTACTGGCGGTCGATCGTCGGACCGGTAGCGGAGCGCTTCGACCTGATTCTCCCCGACCTTCCCGGGTTCGGGGAGAGCCCGCCTCCGGCGGATTACCGCCCGCTGACTTACCTGCTCTGGCTGAAGCAGCTCGTCGATGCCAGTTCTCCTTGCCCCCCGGGCAGCGAAGCCGGCGCGGCGCGTCATCGAGTCGTCCTTGGCGGAGTTGGATTTGGCGCGACCCTGGCGCGGCTCTTCGCGGCCCGATATCCGGCCCGGGTGAGCCGCCTGATCTTGAGTGGTGGCGGATCTCTGGGGCGCCCGCCGCGGCTCCGCCGCATCCTGTCCCGGATCGCCCCGGGCGCGATCGGCCGCGGCGCTTGGAATGGGCCGCGTTCCCCGGAGGATCTGTTCGACGATCCAAACCTTTACGTCGATGCCGAGTTTCGGCACGGATTCGAGCGTTCGCGTCCCGCGGCCGAGCGCGCGTGCCGCGCCTGCGCCGAGGCGCCGCTCCCGCCCAACCTGACGCCGGTCTGCACGACGCTTCTGCTCTGGGGAAACGAAGACCGATACTGTCCGCTCGCGGTTCAGCAGGCGATCGCCGGTGAGATCGCGGACACGCGCCAGGTGGACATCTTCGAGGCGGGTCACCTGGTCACGATCGAGCAGCCCCATCGCTTTAGCGCCCACCTCCTCGACTTCGCGTCGTCCAAGCAATAGCAGTCGAATCTCGCCCACGACCAATCACGGTCATGTGCCCGGTACGCGATGTGCAGCGGATCGGCTTGGCGGTATTCCGG
>JBOGTX010000271.1:0-1851 GCA_050695695.1 Chloroflexota bacterium | reverse complement strand
GGGATGGCCATCGCGAATGAGGGTGACCGCGGCGCTCGGCGGGGCGTTGCCCGGCCAGGCGACCTCGGCGACGAGCCCGCCGCGCGGGACGCCGAGCAGCGCGAGCAGACCGATCGCGGCCAGACCGAGGACGGCGCCTCGCGCCAATCGGAGCAGGTGGGGGCGAGCGGCAGCCAGGGCGCCCGCGGACGCGCTGGCCGGCTCCGGTCCCTCTACCAGGTCCTCGTCGAAGCTCTTCCGCAGTGGGATCTCTCTGAGGAAGAGACAGGCGACCAGCGCCGTGGCCATTGTCAGCGCGCTGACCAGGAAGAGGTTGGTGATCGCGGTCGCCAGGCTCGCCTGGACCGCCGCGATCAACTGCTCGAACATCGCCGGTCCTCGCGGCCCGAGCGCGCTGAATCCCTGCTGGATCTGGGCCGTCGCTTCCGGCGACAGCAGAACCTGGGGGTTCTGGAGCGCGGCCAGCTTGTCGGGAGGTAGCGCCTGCTTGAGTGCCGCCGGCAGATTGGTCGCGAAGGCGCCCTGGAAACCATTCGTCATCACCGTGCCCAGCACGGCGACGCCGATCGTTCCACCGATCGAACGGAAGAACTGGAGGCTGGCCGTCACCTGTCCGAGCTGGCGGAACGGGAACGCGTTCTGAACGACGATCGTGAACAGGCTCATACTGATCCCGATCCCGAGCCCGGCGACGACCATGTCGCGGATCACCAGGCCGGCGGTCGCGTCGGCGCCAAGGCGCGAGAGCAGGAACATGCCCACCGCCGCGACGGCGAACCCGCCGAGGGCGAGCGCCTTGTAGCGCCCGGTCCGGGCCATGATCCAGCCGCCGACGACGCTGCTGGCCATGAAGCCGAGCATCATCGGCGTCAGCACCGCGCCGGAGTCGGTCGCGCTCTCTCCGAGCACCCCCTGGACGAAGAGCGGCAGGTACATGATCGCGCCGTACATGCCGACGCTGACCAGGAATGTGGCGACGACCGATACCGAGAAGATGCCGTTGCGGAACAGGTCGGGCTGGATGATCGGCTCGGCCACCCGGCTCTCGATCAGGAAGAAGGCGGCGTAGGCCAGGAACGAGAACGCGAACATGCCGAGGATCGGCAATGAGCCCCAGGCGTACTGGGAGCCGGCCCAGGAGAAGGCGAGCAGCATCGGGACGGTCGCGGCGACCAGCGTCGCCGAGCCGAGGTAGTCGATGTGATGGTCTTCGCGGCGGAGCTGACCGGGCAGCGCGAAGCCGGCGACCAGCACCGCCAGGGCGCCGACCGGCATGTTCACGTAGAAAACCCAGCGCCAGCCCCAGTTGTCGGTGATCCAGCCGCCGGCGGTCGGTCCGACGATCGACGCCAGGCCGAAGACGGCCATCATCACGCCCTGCCACTTGCCGCGCTCGGCCGGTGGGAACACGTCGCCGATGATCGCCTGGACGATCGGCAGCATCGCGCCGGCGCCAAAGCCCTGGATCGCCCGGAAGACGATCAGCTGGGTCATATCCTGGCTGGTGCCGGAGAGCGCCGAGCCAAGCAAGAACAGCAGCATGCCGCCGAGGAAGAAGGGCCGGCGACCGTAGACGTCGGAGAGCTTGCCGTAGATCGGGACCATCACCGTCGAGGCGAGCATGTAGGCGGTGAAGACCCAGGCGTAGTGATCGAGACCGTTCAGGTCGGCGATGATCCGCGGCATCGCGGTGCCGACGATGGTCTGGTCGAGGGCGGCGAGCAGGATGCTGACGAGCAGCCCCGCCATCGTGGCGACAAGCTGCCCCCGCGGCATGCTCTGATAGGGGGCAATCATTGAGGCTGGAACTGTAGCATTTCGGCTATTACTACGTCCAAGCTAGCAATGGCC
>JBOGTX010000270.1:0-4317 GCA_050695695.1 Chloroflexota bacterium | reverse complement strand
CGCTGAAAGTCTGGCCGGGCTGTCCTATAACTCCAGAAAATCGTTCAGGTGCTTGCCGGTGTCGACCAGGGTCACCGGCGCGCCGGTGACTTGCTCCACCCGCGCGATCAAGGCCCGCACCGGCGCGGTCACGTCGTCACGGGTCCGCGCCTCGCGCATGGCCGGATCGTAGTGATCGCAAAACGTCAGCGCGATCTGGGTCGGTCCGTTGAGCATGCTGGCATAGGCGAGAAGATCCCAGTCGATCTGGGACGCTTTGCGACGCGGTCGTCCGGTGACGGTGCCGTATTCGGCGATTCCCCGGCGAATCGCGTCCTGCTCGCTCATTTCGTGCGGCAGGGGGCCGGAGCCGACCCGGGTCGGCATCGCCTTCACGACCATGACCACGTCCTTGACCAGTCGCCAGTTCAAGCCGACGTCGTCGATCGCCGCCGCCGCGGTGCAGTTATCCGACGTCGTGCATGGGTAATCCGGGCTGAGCGCGAGCGAGAGGAATGTGCCCTGCGACCCCTCCACCAGCACGGTGTCGCGCGCCGCCACCTCGTTGACCTCCCGCGCCACGTCGGCGACGTAGGGCTTGAGCTCGGAGACGTCGCGCGCCTGGATCCCTCGACGCAGCACGAAATCGGCTCGGGCAAAGCCGTTGCCGGTGCAGGTCGAGCCAACCCGCTCCGCGAGGTTCGCGTCTCGCTTCTCGGCCGCGATGTGTTCGGGGGTAATCACCGCGCAGCGATAGTCGACCGTCGCCCGGTCGCCGATCCCAAAACGAGCGATCTCGGCGAGAAAGATCGTCGGGTCGACCAGGACACCCGACCCAACCGCCACGCGTGTCCTCGGATGTAGCCAACCGGTCGGCAATTGACGGGCGCGAATGACGCGCTCGTCGTCGAGGATGATGCTCGCTCCGGCGTTGGTCCCGATCCCGGCGCGCACCGCCAGCGCGGCGTCCAGCTTGCTTGCCAGGTACGCGCAGGTCTTGCCTTTGCCCGAATCGCCCCAGAACGCGTCGACGATGATGACCGCTCCCATCTGACCATCCCTTCCTTCACGAGTCCGCGAGAAGTGCGTCCAGCTTGCCGTCGACCGCGCCGAAGCCGACGATGGCGAGGAGCCGCCGAGCCTGGTCGGTCGGCAGCAATCGCTGGCGGAGCGCGACCAGGTGCGGTCCGTATGCCTCCTCGAGCTCGCCGCGAAACCGCGCGTAGATCGCCGCCAGATAAGCCTCGTCGCGGATCAGCTTCTCGACCAGCCGGACCAGCGCCGGATGCCGGGTATACACCGCCCCTGGCGGCGCGTCGAGGGCCGCGACGAGCGCCGCCGTCGAATCAACCGCCATGGTCAGCAGGTGGCCGCCGACGACCTTCGAGGGATCCTCGTGGCGATAGACCTCCCCGAATTCGAGCTCCGCCTCGCCAAAAACGTTGACGATCACGTGGCAGCCACGAAGGTGGGCCTCGCGAAGCGCCGGGCTCAGCCAGCTCAGGTCGTCGGCCCAGAGGCAAACCGCGATTCGAGCCGTTGCCTCGGTCGCGAGCGCGCGGACGCGCTCGACGATGGCGTCGCCTCCGCGTACGGTCCAGAAGACGGCCGGCTCCGCGGGCAGCGCCAGCGCTTCGAGCTGGCCGGCCAGCGCGTCGCACCGAGCCGCCGTCTCTCGCTTGATGCGCCCAAGAACGTCGATCGGCGGGTGGGCCACGTAACGCGCTGGCCCATCCGAGACGAGCTGGGCCGCGTCTTTCTCCAGCAGCCCGGCGAGCACCTGATAGACGTTCGCGCGGGGAATGCCGGCTGACTTGGCCACCTCGTAGCCGGTGGCGAAGGGGCGCCTCAGCAGGGTGAGGTAGACCCGCGACTCGTGCAAGGAAAAGCCGAGCGAGCACAAGAGCTCGATCTGATCCAATCCGCCCCTCGCTCGATAGTAGTATGCCGTACAACTACTAATGTAGCAAAAGGCGCGCGCCGCGTCAACGCGCGAGCACCGGCGAAGCGTGCCGGCCCACTCTTGTGCCGATTCCGTCGCTCGCTTATGATGACGACGCCAGGTTGCGACACTGAAAGTGCAGCGGCTTGCCGCGCTCAGGATAGGTTGCCCACCACCCATGGATGAGAAGTCGTCCGTCAACCGGCCGTGTGCCGAGGCCGTGGCGCCAGACCAGGGATCTCGCCACTGGCGTCGGCTGAAGGCTGGCTGGCCGGTCGCGCGAAACATTCAGGGAACGCTGCTCGTCCTCCTGCTGGTGGTTCTGATTCCCGTCCTCATCACCCAGGCCATCGTCTACAAGTTTCGGCTCCAGGCGCGACGCACCCAGGAGATCCAGGCAAACCTCGAGCTGGCGCGGTCGGTCGCCGGAATCTTCGACGCCTACGTCCACGACGTGCTGCATCAGGAGTTAGCGATCGGGCTGGATCTAACCTCGACTCCCGGCCTCTCGTCAGCTCAGATGAACGAGGTTCTCATGCCGAACGTTCAGGAGTATCCGTCGGTTCGCGGCTTTGGCTGGGTCGATCCAGCGGGGAGAGTGATCGCCTCGAGTAATCCCGCCGCGATTGGTGTGGACCTGAAAGACCTCGATCTCTTCACATCGATCGCCAGTGGACAGCCCTGGGCGGTCAGCGACCTGTTTCAAAGCAAGATCGACCGTCAACCGGTCTTCCTCATCGGGAGATCGATTCGGGGCCCCGACCAGGAAATGTTGGGCATCGTCATCGCGTCGGTCGATCCGAACCGACTCGGGGCGATTCTCATGGTCTCGCGTGGCGGACAGGGCGCGATCTCGGTGATCGACCAGCACGGCAGGGAGGTCTACCATTTTCCCGAGATTGCCTTGACCTGGGAGCAACGCGATTGGCTCCCGGCCGAGCCGAGCCTGCGCACCGCGCTGACCGGCGGCGAGGTCGCCGGGACCTATCCATCACCGATCGACGGTCAGACGCGGCTGGGCGGCGTGACCCCGATCGCCTCGATCCACTGGGTCGTCGCCGCCGACCACCCGGAGGCCGAGGTGACCGCGGCCGACCTGCGCGACCTCATCGGCAGCTTCGCGCTGGTCCTCGTCGTCGGGTTGATCGCCTTCGTCGTGGCGCTCCGGACCAGCCGCACCCTGACGATTCCAATCGGCCGCCTGCGCGAGGATGCGTTAGCGGTCGGTCGTGGCGAGCTCGATCGTCGAGTCGAGGTGACCGGCCCGCGCGAGCTCGAAGACCTCGCCGACGCGTTCAACCGGATGGCCGCCGAGATTCGCGCCCAGGAAGCAAAGCGCGAGGAATACATCCACACGATCTCGCACGATCTGCGTGCCCCGCTAGCGATCATCCAGGGGCACGCTCACCTCCTGGAGTCCGAGCTGCCGAGATCTCGTCGGGGAGGTCCCGACCAGCGCAGCATCGACGCGATCCTCAAGGGCGTGCACCGGATGAACGCGATGCTTCAAGACCTTGTCGACTCGGCCCGCCTGGAGGCGGGGCAGTTGCACTTGAATCCGGAGCTGGTGGACCTTAGCGCGTTCGTGTACGATTTGGGACAACGCCTGGTCGGTCTGGACCGTGCCCGGCGGATCGCGCTCGACCTGCCCGACGGATTGCCACCGGTCCTGGTCGATCCAGACCGATTGGAGCGCGTCCTGATGAACCTGATTATCAATGCGCTGAAGTACGCCGCTCCGGACACCCCGGTCGGGGTCACTTTGCGACGTCACGACGGCGAGGCCATCCTCACCGTCTCCGACCACGGGCCCGGCATCACCCCGGAGGAGATCTCCGAGCTCTTTCAGCCGTATGGCCGCACCCGAGCCGCGCGCGATAACCGCGACAGCGTTGGCCTCGGCCTTTACATCGTCCGGCGGCTGGTCGAGGCGTCGGGTGGGCGGATCTGGGCGGAGAGCGAACCGGGTCAGGGCAGCCGGTTCAGCGTCTCCTTTCCATTGGAGGAAGGCCAGTCGGTCACGCACGAATCTTCGGGAGGAATCCATGACTGACGATGCGATGAGCCGGAAATCCGCCGACGGCCTCGGTCGGCCGCACCCGGTCGCCCAGTGGCTCCGAGATCTGGCGAACGGAGTCGAATCGCCGCGACCCGCCGGGACGGATGACTACCTTCGCGCGAAGCTACCAATCGCCCCCGGCTCGACCGAGGAACTTCTCGGCCCGGTGCGCTCGACGGTCCGGATCCAGCGCGATACCTGGGGCATCGCTCATCTGGCCGCGGCGAGCGAGGGCGACCTCTTCTTCGCCCTTGGCTACGCCATGGCCCAGGACCGTCTCTGGCAACTGGATTATCAACGGCGCCTGGTACGGGGCGAGCTCGCCGCCATTCTGGGA
>JBOGTX010000269.1:0-5120 GCA_050695695.1 Chloroflexota bacterium | reverse complement strand
GTCTCGCCCTCGTGGATCGCCAGGTCGACGCCGTCCACCGCGCGCACGTGGCCGACGGTTCGGCGAAAGAACCCGCGCTGGATCGGGAAATACTTCTTCAGACCAATGGCCTCGAGGAGCACCGGCTGGCGATCACTCATACAGCGTACACCGCACGAAGTGCCCCGGCTCGACCTCGGTCAGGGGAACGCCGGCCGGATCGCGGCACGAGTCGCGTTTTGCCGCCCGACAGCGCGGGTAAAACGCGCAGCCGACCGGGACCGAGAACGGGTCCGGCACGCTGCCGGGAATCGGCATCAGATCGTCGCGCGCCCGGTCGGCGAGCCGAGGTGTCGACTTCATCAGGCCCACGGTGTACGGGTGGAGCGGGCGGTGAAAGATCGTTCGCGCGTCGCCGCTCTCGACGACCCGCCCCATGTACATGACCGCGACGTGATCGGCCATCTCGGCGATCACGCCGAGATTGTGGGTGATCAGCAGAATGGCCATCTGAAACTGCTCTTGTAGCGTCTTCAGAAGATCCAGGATCTGCGCCTGGATCGTCACGTCGAGCGCGGTCGTCGGCTCGTCGGCGATCAGCAGCGATGGATTGCAGGAAAGCGCCATCGCGATCATCACCCGTTGGCGCAGGCCCCCGGAGAGCTGGTGTGGATAGTTGTCCAGCCGCCCCGCCGCGCCGGCAAAACCGACCTTCTCGAGAATGTCGATCGCGCGCTCGCGGGCCTGGGCCTTTGACGCGCCCTGGTGCAGCCGAATCGCCTCTTCGATCTGCTCGCCGATGGTGTGAACCGGCGAGAGCGAGGTCATTGGCTCCTGGAACACCATCGCGATCTCGTTGCCCCGGATCTCCCGGATCAGGTCGCCGGACGGATCCACCCGGGCCAGGTCGACCTGCGCGTCCTGACCGCGCCGTCGGAAGAGGATTTTGCCCTGAACGATCTTGCTGTTCTTGGGCAGCAAGCGCAAAATCGAGTGAGCGGTCACGCTCTTGCCGCAGCCCGATTCGCCAACCAACCCGAGCGTCTGCTTCGGCTGGATCTCCAGAGTCACGTCGTTCACCGCCCGAACCACTCCATCCGGCGTGAAAAAGTGCGTCTGAAGATTTTCGATCGTCAACAGCGCGTTCGGCATCGTCACGATACCGAATACGGGTCCGAGGCGTCGCGCAGGCCGTCGCCCAGGAAGTTGAAGGCCAGCACCGCGACCGCGATGAAGAACAGCGGCGCGAGCAGCCAGGGATAATTCGCCAGCGTCTCGATGTTTTGCGCCTCCTGGAGCAAGACCCCCCAGCTGGTCAGCGGCGGCCGAATTCCCAGACCGAGAAAGCTGAGCGCCGTCTCCGCCAGGATCATGTTCGGCAGCGCCAGGGTCGCGATGACGATGATGTGCGACAGACTGGCCGGGATCAGGTGGCGGAAGATCACCCAGGCGTCGCTCGCGCCGGCCAGCTCGGCCGCGACGACGTAGCCTTCCTCCCTCAGCGCCAGGACCTTGCCCCGGAGCTGCCGGGCGAGCCAGGTCCAGCCGATGAACGACAGAATGACCGTGATGCCGAAATAGGTCAGCAGCGGCGACCAGTGCGGCGGCAGGGCGGCCGATAACCCCATCCAGAGGGGAATCGTCGGGAACGATCGAATCAGCTCGATGATCCGCTGGGTCACCTCGTCGAAGACGCCGCCGAAGTAGCCCGACGCGACCCCGACGATCGTGCCGATAATCAGGCTCAGCACCACCCCCACCAGCCCGATCGTCAACGAGATCTGGCTGCCGATCAGGATGCGCGAGAACATGTCCCGGCCCTGGCGGTCGGTACCGAGCAGGAGCACCGCCTCGTTCGGGTCGTCGACCCCGAACAGGTGAAGGTCGGTCGGAATCAGGGCAAAGAGGCGATACGACGACGCGTGGACGAAAAAGTGGATCGGGACGACTTTGCTCCGATCAACCGTGTAGATCTTGCGCAAATCCTTGGGATTGATCGTCATTTTGATTCCGTAGACGTACGGCTGAACCCTGCCATCGTGGATCAGGTGCATTCCCTGTGGCGGCGCGTAGAGAAACTGGAAGTAGCGGTCGTCGAGCGAATACGGCGCGACGAAGTTGGCAAAAAGCGCGGTCAGATACATGGCGACGATCACTGCGCCGCCGACGAGCGCGGCCTTGTTGCGAATGAAGCGACGCCCGATCAGCCGCCACTGCGAGACCATGAAGCGATTGTCGTTCGCCTCGGCGACCTCGTCGGAAAGCTCGACGTCGGCGATCACGTCCAATTCGGGCGACTGGAGCATGATTCGATGGCCTTCCGATAGGCTCATTGGTACCGGATCCTCGGGTCGACCCAGGCGAGGCAGACGTCGGCAACCAGATTGCCGATCATCAGCAACGCGACCGCGAAGAGGAGAATCGAGCCGGCCAGGTACATGTCGACGTCGATCAGGCTGCGCAAGAGCAGCGGACCGATCGTCGGGATCGAGAGCACGATCCCCAGGATCGTCGCGCCCGAGATCAGGTTGGGAATCTGCATGCCCATCACCGAGATCAGCGGGTTGATCGCCACCCGCACCGCGTACTTGTTCACGACGACCGCCTCGCGCAAGCCTTTGGCGCGCGCCGTGGTGATGAACTGCTGGCCGAGGATGTCGAGCAGGTTTCCGCGCATGATCCGGATCAGCTGGGCCGTTCCGCCGACGCCCAGGATGACCGTCGGCCAGATCATGTGGTCGAACAGATCGATCCCTTTCGCGATGCTCCAGGGCGCGTTCTCCATGCCAGGCGAGAACAGCCCCCCGACCGGCTGGTGGAAGTAGAACGCGGTGATGAACAGGTAGATCAGCCCGAGCATGAAGTCCGGGACCGACAGCCCGAGAAAGCCGATGAAGGTCAGCAGATGATCGAGCAGCGAATACTGGTGGGTGGCCGAATAGATCCCGATTGGCAGGGCAACCACCCACATGAAGACCATCGACATCAGCGACAGGATGATCGTGTAGACCAGCTGCGCCTCGATCAGCGGTCCGACCGGGCGCTGCCACTCGAACGAGTACCCCAGGTCGCCGTGGGCCAGGCCCACCATCCAGTGGGCGTACTGGGCGTACAGCGGTTGGTCGAGGCCATACTGGTGCCGCAGCGCCTGCATGCTGGCCTGATCGGACGAGCTGCCCGACTCGGCTGCCGTCGCGACCAGCGTCGTCACGAAGTCGGCCGGCGGTAGCCGGATGATCCCGAAGATCAGCATCGACGCGACGAGCAGCGTCGGAATCATCACCACGATCCGACGCGCGATGTAGGTTAGCATTTCTACTTTTTGAAGTAAAACTGGAAAGGTGAAAGATTGTCCGGGCTGAACATGATCCAGTCGGTGACCGCGGACTCCGGCACATTCATGAAATTGTTCTTGATGATCACGATCGATGGCACCATCCCGACGGTGCCGACCGCGAAGACGTCGTCGGCGGCGATCTTACAGATCTGCTGGGCGATCTCGACCTGCTTCGAGCCATCCACCGTCGCCTTGAACTGATTGTAAAGGTCCTGGACCTTCGCGGCGTCGCCCTCCGGCTTCTCGCCCTGCGCGCCGGCGGTGTTGTACCAGACGCCCCACTGGGGCGCGAAGAAGCTTCGGTTGTCGAAGGGAATCTGGTAAATCGGATCGACCATCGGCTCCAGACCGCGGTCGATGCCCCAGACCGCCATCTGCACCTGGTTGCCGGTGGCCCGCGGCCAGTAGAGCGAGCGGTCCATCGTCTTCAGGTCGACCTTCAGCCCGAGCGCCTGCCAGTCCTTGACGACGAGCTGGATCCCGTCCAGCCCGGAGCCGGTCGTGGTCGAGGTTTCGACCAGGAACTCGACCGGCTTGCCGCTGGCAAAGGTCCGGGTGCCGTCGGCGCCCTTCTTCAACCCCATCTGATCGAGGAGGTCGTTCGCCTTTTTCGGATCGTAGGCGGCGGACGCCTGGTCGATGCCTTCGCTGAAGTAGGGCGACTGCGGCAGGACGGTCGCCGCGCGCGGCGTCGCCAGGCCGAGGTAGCTCACCTGATTGACTTGATCGCGGTTGATCCCAAGCGAGAGCGCCTGCCGGAAGCGAAGGTCGCGAAACGCCGTCTGGAGATCCTTGTCGCCGATCGTCTGGTTCGGGAAGAAGGCGATCTCGCTGCCGTCGGCGGCCGGCCACTTCAGGAGGTGAAAGTTCCCCTTCTGGGCGTTATCCGAGAACACCGAGTACTTCGCGATGTCGATTCCCCGGAACTGGAAGTCGAGCTGGCCGTTCGCGGCCATGAGATTGATGACCTCGCTGTTGGCCACGAGGTGCATGTAAATCTCGTCGATGTAGGGGTACTGATTGCCCTGGGTGTCCACCTTCCAGTAGTACGGGTTTCGCTCCGCGATCAGCTTGTTCTCGTTCGGCGACCACTGGGTGATTCGCCACGGCCAGAGGCTCGGGCGGTCCGGGTTCAGGTCGTCCGCCTTCGCCGCGAAGGTCTTGTAGTCGGCGCCGCTGTTGTACTTGGGGTGGAACTGCTTCAGGTAGTGCATGGGCGCGTAGAAGCCGAACTTCTCGAACACGGTTGGCCACTGGCCCCCGTGGAAGGCGAGCATGCGCAGGGCGAGTCCATTTGGGGCGGAATAGTGGAGGTTGATGGTGTTGTCGTCGACCTTCTCGACCTGCATCGGCTTCCCACCCACCTGGTACTCGGCGTGGGGGGCCGGGGTCAAATTCTTGTCGAGCTCGATGTCGTTCCACCAGAACACGATGTCGTCGGCGCCGAACGGCTGGCCATCCGACCACTTCATCCCCTTGCGCAGGTGCAAGGTAAGCGTCAGGTTATCCGGACTGAACTCCCAGCTCTTGGCGATGCCGGGCTGGACCGGATTCTTGAGGTCAGCCGGCCATTCGAGCATCGCCTCGTAGGTGCAACGGTCGAAGGCGTGGAAATCGGCCGGACCGGTGAACGCCCGGTTCCAGATGCCGCCGTATTGCCCAACTTCGTTCAGTGGCTTGACCACCATCACGTCGGCCGGGTCGGGCAGGCGCTGCTCGACTGGCGGGAGCTTCCCGGCCTTCACCAGGTCGGCCAGCATCGGCGCCTCATTATATTTCATGCCCGAGGCCTGCGGCGCCACGG
>JBOGTX010000268.1:0-1800 GCA_050695695.1 Chloroflexota bacterium | reverse complement strand
CAGCACCTCGACGACGCTCTTCAGCGTCTCCCGGGCGTCGTTCGGCAGCGGCTGGGCCATCGCCGCCGCCAGGTTCGTCAGCGCGGTGCGGGTATTCTCGGCCTGCTCGCGGGCGGTCATCAGCGTTTGCCGAAGTCGCCGTTCCTCCTCGATCTCCTGGTCCGGCTCGCTCGGCGCCTTCAACATCGAGTCGAACACCTTGCCGTACTCGACGACCGCGCCGAATGGCACGTCATCGCTCGGCTGCACCGCCAGGAAATCCGATCGCAGGCTGCTCGCCCACTCCAGGTCCTTGACGTTCGAGAAGGAGATTTTGCCGTTCGGCGGGCGCCGCTCCCCTTTCAAGCGGGCGCGCGCGTTCTTCTGCAACTGGATCTCGATCCGGCGCCGTTCGGCGCCGGCCTTGCCACCCCGGACGCAGGCGAGGAGCCAGAGGGTGACGATCTCGTGCGGAACGCCGTAGGGCACCCCGCAAAGTGTCTCGTAAATTCCCTCGGTGGCGAGACCGGTCCGAGCCGCGCCGGCGATTCGTTGCAGAATCAGCGCGATGGCCGGGTGGTCGCCGTCGAGGTCGAGCTGGTTGGGGAACATTTGCTTCGACATTCCCAACGCCGGCCCAAAGTTCTGCCCGGCGCCGACATCGGCGCCCTGGCTGGACCCGCCGATCAATCCGGCGAACACCTTGCCGGCATCGGCCGCCGGATCCAGGCGCGAATTGCCCTTGAACTGGTACGTTCGGAGGACGTCGTCGAACCGGTCGTAGGCGGCGCCGAGCAGGCGATCGGCAATCGTCCGGATCGCCTCTTCTCCATCGGTGGTCTGAAACGTCGAGTCCGGATTGCAGGCAACGCCGGTGCGCGAGACGATCTGCCCGCGTCGGTAGACCCGCGACTGACCCGCGATGATCTTCTGGGCAGACTCGCGCTTCTGCTGTTCGGCGTACATCCGAAGCGCGGCGCCGTCCGCGGCGGCCATCAGGGTCCGATCTTCCAGGACGTTGACGGCGGCGCGGTAGGTCTTGCCCAGGTCGATCTCGTCCGGTTGCAGCGCGCCGGGCACGACGATCGCGACGCGCGGGTCTTCGAGGTCGTCTGGATCGACCGCGGTACAACCGGTGAGGACGACGACGTGGAAGTGGCGGCCAGAAGCGTAGCTCAGGTCGGCGGAGCCGCGACCGGTTCCCGGGGCACTCTTGAGCTCGACCGAACCGGCATACTGCACCCGACCATGCGGCGCTTTCGTCGGTCGACCGGTGTCGAGCTTCAGCGCGGACCACAGTCCCACCGACGGGGCGGACGCTTGAAGCAAGGTCGCCCAGTCTTCGAGCAGCGTGGGGTCTTCGTCGCTCAACTCTTGCTTTTTTCGGTTCAGTACCTCGGCGGGCAGCGGTCCGGTTCCCGCCTCCGGCTCGAAACGGGCGCCCTCGCCCGGCTGAAATTTCACCTGCCGGAGTTGTCGCAGCCGCCCCAGGATGGTGAGAACCTGATCGGCCGGGGGGATAATCGCCGTGCTGGTCGTGGCGAGCACGGATTCGGCGATTTCCCGGGTCGTCAGCATGCGCGGTGAGCGGTGGTAGGCGAGGTAGTCCACGAAGAGCGCGTCGAGCACCCGGTGCGCGAGGTCAAGATCGGCGGATCCCATTCCGAGTGTGGCGGCCGACCGTCTCGCGGCCTCATACGCCGCGTAGGACTCCCGGAAGGAGCCGCTCGCCTGCAGATCGATCTGGAATTGCGCGCTCCGCAGCAGGTCGCTGACCGTCAAGAGCGCCGAGTTATCCAGGGCGCCGGGTCGGGTCAAGGC
>JBOGTX010000267.1:0-2910 GCA_050695695.1 Chloroflexota bacterium | reverse complement strand
AGGCTGAGATGGACGTTAGCGCATTGACGACCCTGGCGACGTACTCCGAGCTATCCGGAAGCACCTGCCTGGTGACCGGCGCGGCTGGTTTCGTCGGATCCAATCTCGTGGACCGACTGCTCGAGCAGCGATGTCACGTCCTCGCCCTCGACTGCTTTACCGACTACTACTCGCGAGCACTCAAAGCGGCGAACGTTCGCCGAATGGTCGATCATCCTCGTTGTCAGCTGGTTGAAGCGGATCTGGCGATCGCCGAGCTTGCGCCACTCCTCGACGGCGTCGACTACGTTTTCCATCAGGCCGGGCAGGCCGGGGTGCGGGCGAGCTGGGGCGATAGCTTCGCGAGCTACACCCACTGCAACGTCCTGGCGACCCAGCGATTGCTCGAAGCGGCGCGAGAAGCCAGACTGAGGCGATTCATCTACGCGTCGTCCTCTTCGATTTATGGCAACACACCCGACCTGCCGATGCGCGAGACCAGCCTGCCGCGTCCAACGTCGCCGTACGGTGTCACCAAACTGGCCGCCGAGCATCTCTGCGGCCTGTATCACGACAACTTCGGCGTTCCGACGGTCAGCCTTCGCTACTTCACGGTGTACGGGCCGCGTCAGCGACCGGACATGGCCTTCCACAAGTTCATTCGCTGGGCATTGGCCGGACAGGCGATCACGCTCTTCGGGGATGGCAGCCAATCGCGCGACGTGACCTACGTTGGCGACGTGGTCGACGCGAACGTCCTGGCGGCGACGCATGGCCAGTCCGGGCGGGTCTACAACATCGGCGGGGGCTCGCGCATCACGATCGCCGACGTCATCGCGCTGCTCGAAGACATTCTTGGCTGCCCGGTCCGGGTGGACCGTCAGCCAGTCCAGGCCGGCGACGTCGCTCATACCGAAGCTGATTGCAGCGCGGCTCGAGCGATCGGCTTCGCGCCACGCGTCGGCGTCGCCGAGGGACTACGCGCCGAGGCGAATTGGCTGAAAGAGGGGGTGCTGGTGTGATCGCGAACCAATTCGGCGCGCTTCAGCGCGACCAGCGCGGCGAGGCACTGCTGGAGCTATCGGTCATCGCGCCGGTCTACAACGAAGAGGGCAACCTCTTCCCGTTGCACCAGCGACTGATCCAGGCTCTCGTACCGCTCGATCGGTCATTCGAGATCATCTACGTCGACGATGGGAGCTCCGATCAGAGCTTCGCGGAGCTCGCGTTGATCGCCGCTGGCGATCAGCGGGCCCGGGTCATCCAGCTCCGTCGCAACTTCGGTCAAACCGCGGCGATCTCGGCCGGCGTCGACCAGGCATGCGGGCGAATCATCGTGTTCATCGACGCGGATCTCCAGAACGATCCGACCGACATCCCGCGCCTGCTCGCGCTCATCGACGACGGCTACGACGTGGTCAGTGGCTGGCGAAAGAACCGTCAGGACGCGGCGATCTCGCGGAAGCTGCCCTCCCACCTCGCCAATGGGCTGATCTCGCGCGTCACCGGCGTCTACCTGCACGACTACGGCTGCACCTTGAAAGCCTATCGCGCGGACCTCCTGGAGCACCTCAACCTGTATGGCGAGATGCACCGCTTCATTCCCGCGTACCTCGCCCAGCTTGGCGCCCGCGTCGCCGAGCTGCCGGTCAATCACGCTCCCCGGGTCCGTGGCAAATCCAAGTATGGGATCATGCGGACCGGCAAGGTGATCCTTGACCTGTTGACGGTGAAATTTCTTGGCAGCTTCGCGACCAAGCCGATTTACGTCTTTGGGGGCGGCGGCCTGCTGCTCTTCGCGCTGAGCTTCCTCGTCGGCCTCGCGATGATCTGGCAGAAGGTCGAGCTTGGCGTCTCGATGATTCAGACGCCACTTTTGCTGCTGGCCGCGATCTTCTTTCTCATGGGCTTCCAGTCGATCTTGATGGGGCTGATCTGTGAGATGGTGATGCGCACCTACCACGAATCGCAGGGGAAGCGCACGTACGTCATCCGACGGGTCTTGAACCAACCACGCTCGGAAAGGGTCAGGTAGCGCGACGTGTGTGGCATCTGCGGGGCCATTGGGATCGTTGGCGGACGAATGGTTCAGTCGGGCGAACTGGACGCCATGGGTGCGACGATGCTCCACCGAGGGCCGGACTCGGCCGGCCAGGTCCGCCTTGGCGCAGCCGGTCTGGCCATGCGCCGCCTCTCGATCATCGACGTCGCCGGGGGCCAGCAGCCGCTAGCAAACGAGGACGGAACGGTCCAGATCGTCTGCAATGGCGAGATTTACAACTATCGGTCGCTGCGGGCCGAACTGAGCGCGCGTGGTCACCAGTTCAAGACGGCGAGCGACTGCGAGGTGATCGTCCACGCCTACGAAGAGTTTGGCGATGCATTCCTCACCCGCCTGAACGGAATGTTTGGCCTCGCCCTCTGGGACGAGCGTCGGCGGAGGCTGATCCTGGCGCGCGATCGGGTTGGCATCAAGCCACTCTATTACGCTCGACACGACGGGCTTCTCCTGTTCGCGTCGGAGCCAAAGGCGCTGCTCGCCTTCCCGGGCTTCCCGCGGTCGCTCGACGTCGAGTCGCTGGACAGGTATTTGACCTACGAGTACGTTCCGACGCCGCGCTCGATCTTCGCGGGGGTGCGCAAGCTGCGTCCCGGTCACTACTTGACGCTGGAGCACGGATGTCTCGCCGAGCGCCGCTACTGGACGCCTGATCTCACACCGGATCCGCAGTTGGCCGGGGAACCGGAGGCGGAGCAAGCCGAGCACCTCTGGAGCACGCTCCGCCAGGCCGTCAAGCTCGAGCTGGTGAGCGACGTGCCGCTCGGGGTGTTTCTGAGCGGCGGCCTTGATTCCAGCGCGGTTGCCGCCGCGATGGTCGAACTGAGTCCGGGTGACGTTCGAAGCTTTTCGATCGGCTTCGAGGATCCTTC
>JBOGTX010000266.1:0-5089 GCA_050695695.1 Chloroflexota bacterium | reverse complement strand
GTCCGGGAATCATCGAGAGGGGGGAGATACCGGGCATCTCCACCAGTCCCTGGTCTCAAGCTCCTCTCCCCGCGTCGGGGAGAGGCCGGGAGAGAGGTTACCCTGGCGCCCGCGCGCCCCGCGAGGTTTGACATTGGTCCAACCTCAGCTTTACCCTACCGTGCATGGTCATCCTGCTCTTCGACGGCACCTGAGGGTTTTGCACGCGCGCCGTGCGCTGGGTCAAGGCGCGCGATCGCGCCGGCCGGGTGCTGGCGTTACCGAATCAAAGCCCGGGCGTTCTCGCGCGCTACGGCCTGACCCGCGATCAGGCCGACCGCTCCGCCTGGGCGATCGAGCCGGGCGGGCGCGAACTGGCCGGCGCGGCGGCGATCAACCGCGTGCTAGGCGAGCTGGGCGGATTCTGGGGCGCCATCAGCCTGGCGTATCGGCTAGCGCCGCTGCGCTGGCTCGAAGACCGAGTCTACGGTTGGATCGCCCGCCACCGGTCCTGGCTCTCCGCGGTCTACGGCGCCACTCCCGCCTGCGAGGAGCCCGGCGCCGCCTGCGACTAGACTGCGCCCTTGACGCGGCTGCTAGAATTACCTGCCAAATTGTGGTTGGAGAGTAGACCGCGATGGATCATCGGATTGTCGGCACCGTGATGCCGGTCCTGGAGATGCTGCTCCAGTCGGGGGAGAGCGTCGTCTCCGAACCGGGCGAGCTTTCCTGGATGAGCGGGACGATCCAGTTGCGCACGTCGACCCAGATGGCGGGGGCCAAGGGATTCATGGGCGTTCTCAAACGGGCCGTCGCGGGTGGCGGCATCTTCATGACCGAGTATTCCGCCCAGGGCGGATCGGGAATGGTCGCCTTCAGCACCAAGGTTCCCGGCCAGATTTTGCCGGTCGAGGTCAATCCCGGACAGTCTTATTTCATTCATCGGCACGGGTTTCTCTGCGGCACCCAGGGCGCGGAGCTTTCGATCGGCTTCCAGCGGTCCCTCGGGACCGGCATTTTCGGCGGCGAGGGATTCGTCCTGCAAAAGATCGCCGGGACCGCCCAGGTCTGGATCGAGCTCGACGGCGAGGTCGTGACCTACGATTTGCAGCCCGGTGAGACGCTCCGGGTTCATCCCGGTCACGTCGGCATGTTCGAAAGCTCGGTCCGCTTCGACATGACGACCGTACCCGGCATCAAGAACAAACTCTTCGGCGGCGATGGTCTCTTCCTGGCCGCGTTGACCGGACCGGGGAAAATCTGGCTGCAATCGATGCCGCTGCCCAACCTCGCCCACGCGATCCAGCCTTATCTGCCGCGGGTCGCCGAAACCGCGGCCGAGGGCGGCGTCGGCGGCGCGATCGCCGGCGCGGCGCTCAAGGGCATTCTGGGCAATTAATCTCAAGCCACGATGAATAGCTGCCGGGATGTGCGGTTCAAGTCCCGGCAGCTTTTCATCGTGGCTTCTCTTTAAGGATTCGTCGGGACGTTCTGAAGGCTCCGCCACATGTACCAGGTGCCCAGGGTGCGATAGGGGGCCCAGGACTCGGCGATTTGCTGGATCTCGGCCGGCTTGGGCAGGTGGTCGAGACCGTAGTTGCGCTTCAAGGCGGCGCGGAAGCCCAGGTCGGCGACCGGCAGCACGTCGAGGCGATTCAGGGCGAAGATCAGGAACATCTCGACGGTCCAGCGCCCGATGCCCTTGACCTGGATCAGCTCGCGGACGATCGCCTCGTCGTCAAGGCCGGCGAGCGCCCCCAGATCAATGGTTCCGTCGCGCACCTTCGCCGCGAAATCGAGGACGTAGGCCACCTTCGGTCGCGACAGTCCGGCCGCCCGCAGCTCGTCGGGCGTTCGCGCCAGGATTCCCTCCGGCGTCGGGCCGGCGCCGTCCGGCATCAGACCGTCGATTCGACGACGGATCGCCGCGGCCGCTTTGACCGACAGTTGCTGCCCGACGATCGATCCGACCAGCGACCCGAAAAAGTTCTCGCGGCGCTCGAGAGCTGGTGGTCCGACCTCGGCAATGATCTGCCCGAGCACCGGATCGCGCTCCGCCAGGATCGCGACCGCACGTGCCAGATCGGTCGTCATCGGGCCGACGCCACGTCGAGGGCGTCGAAGAAGCGCGCGACATCCTCCGAGGAGTTGTAGACGTGCCCGGAGACTCGGATCCGCCCCTCGCTTCCCCACACCTGAACGCCTTGTTCGGCCAGCCGCACCGCCAGGGCGTCGGCGTCCGGCGCGACGAAGCAGGTGTTGCCCGCCCGCTGATTGGGGGAATCCGGCGTCGTGACGACCCGTCCCCGGGCGATCAACCCCTCGCGCAGGCGCGCGCCAAGGTCGAGGGCGTGCGCTTCGACCTCGCGCGCCGTCAGCTCGAAGAGGCGCGCCAACGCGTTGCGCAGGATGTAGACGCTCGGCAGGCTGGGATTCCCGATCTCGAAGCGGTCAGCATCCGGTCGGAGCGCTACCGCGGTGGGGCGTTCGATGCCGCCCCGGCTCGCCACCGAGTGCCAGCCGACGCTCGCCGGCTCGAGATCGGCGACCCGCGACCGATTCCAGACGAACACCCCCACTCCGTGGGCGGCGAGCAGCCACTTGTAGCAGCTTGAGACGAGGAAGTCGCAAAGGTTCGCGTCGACCGGCACCACTCCAAGGGCGTGGGTCGCGTCGACGATCAGCCGGGCGCCGGCCTGCCAGGCGATATCCGCGACCGCCGGCAAGCTCAGCCGTTGGCCGGTCAGGTAGCTGACCTGGCTGACCGAGACGACTCGCGTTCGCGCGTCCACCGCCAACCGCAGGTCGTCCAGATCGATCCGCCAGTCACGGGTAGGCACCACCCGAATCTCTACCCCGCGTCCGGCCGCGCGCGTCCAGGGGTAGATCAGCGACGGGTACTCCAGGTCGGCGACGACGACGTTATCCCCGGGGCGCCAATCGACCGACTGGGCCACGACGTTGACCCCTTCGGAGGCGCTTCCCAGCAGCGCGATGTCGCCCTCCGGCCGATTGACGAACGAAGACAGGCCCACCTTCGCGCGGCGATACTCTTCGAACATACGCTCGCGCCCGGCCATGCCGCCGCCTTTATCGGCCGCGAAACGGGCGAGCGCGTCCAGGTGCGTCCGCAGCATGGGCGCCTCGCCACCGGTGCAGAGGTGAGCCGTTCCTTCGATCCCGACGAACTCCGAGGGATCGATCAGCGCGGTCGTCACAGGAGCCCCTCGACGACCTCGGCCACCAGGTCGAGGGAAATGCCGGACTCGATCCGGGCGTGGCCGATCCGGTCGAGCAGAACCCAGTGCAGACGGGACGCCCGCGACTTCTTGTCGCGCGCCATACGTTCCAGGATCAGATCGACCGAAGGACAACTGGCACCAGTCGGGAATCGGGTGGGCAGGCCAAAGCGAGCCAGCGCCACATTCTGGCGCGCGGCGGCGGCCGGCTCGAGCAAGCCAGCTCGCACGGCGATCGCCGCCGCGCCGGCCATACCGATGCTCACCGCCTCGCCGTGCAGCAACACCTCGTAATCCAGCGCCGCTTCCAGCGCCTGGCCGATCGTATGGCCGTAGTTGAGGATCCGCCGCCGGTCGGCTTCACGCTCGTCTTCTTCGACGACCCGCACCTTATGCTGGGCGCACCGCTCGACGATCGTCGGCACCATGGGCGATGACAGGTCGCACAGCCCGGCCGCGTTCGTATCCAGAACGTCGAGAAGCTCAGCGTCGAGGATCAACCCGCACTTGACCGCCTCGGCCCAACCGGCCGCGATGTCGCGCCGGGGCAGCGTCCGAAGCGTGTCGGTGTCTCCGACGATCAGGCGCGCGGGATAAAACGCCCCGATCAGGTTCTTGCCTTTCGGGTGGTTGACGCCGACCTTCCCGCCGATCGAGCTGTCGACCTGAGCAAGAACGGTGGTCGGAACCTGGACGAACGGCACGCCGCGCAGAAAGGTTGCCGCGACAAACCCGGCGACGTCGCCGACGACCCCGCCGCCGAGCGCGACGATCGTATCGACGCGTTCCGCCCGCTGCTCGACCAGCCAATCGTAGAGCAGTTGAGCCGACGCGAGGCACTTCGTCAGCTCGCCCGCCGGAAGCTGATACGCGGCCACCGAATATCCGCCGGCCTGGAGCCCTTCGACCGCCATGCCACCCCAGAGTGGAAACACGCGGTCGTCGCTGATCACGAAGGCGCGACCGCCCAGTCCAGCCTCGCGCAGCGCCGCGCCGAGCCGGGTCAGGAGTCCGCGTCCGATCGCCAGATCGCTCATATCACCTCGATCGAATAATGACGTGGTGCCGTTTCCAACCATTGCAGAATCGTCCCGACCACGTCATCCGTCGTTCGGCCCTCGGTGTCGACGGTCAGATCGGCGATCGCGTACGCCTCAGTGCGCGCCTCCAGCAAGGCGCGGATCCGGGCAAGGGGATCGGCGCCCGCCAACATCGGCCGCTCTTCGCCACTGCGGCCACGGGTCAGCCGATCAAAGATCGTCTCCGGCAAGGCGTCCAGGCGGACGACGAGATTCCGATCGCCCAGCCGCGCCCGGTTGTCCGGATCTACCGGCGCGCCACCCCCGAGGCTAATCACCCGTCGAGCGCCCGCGCAGGCGATGGCCACCGCGTCGCGCTCCGCCGCGCGGAATGCCGCTTCGCCCTGGTCGCGAAAAACGGCGCCGATCGCTTTGCCGAAGCGCTCGACGATCAGATCGTCGGTATCGATAAACGGCCAGTCAAGGCGGTCCGCCAGAAGGCGCCCGACCGAGCTCTTGCCGGTTCCACTGAAGCCAATCAAGACGATGTTATCGGGCACCGACCGTGACGCCCTCCAGAACCTCTCGGGCGCATCGGACCGCCCGCTCGACGTCCGCTCGAACGATGCCGTAATGGGTCACCATCCGAATCCGGCCGGGCCCCGAGACGTTACAGAGCACGCCATCGGCCTTGAGACCTTTCACCAGCCCCTCGGCCCCCCCTGGCGCGGTCACGTCGAAGCTGACGATATTCGTGCGCACTTTCTCGGGGTTCAGCGCGATTCCGGTCAGCTCCGCCAGCCCCTCGGCCAGCACTCGGGCGTTCGCGTGGTCCTCTACCAGGCGGTCGAC
>JBOGTX010000265.1:0-4692 GCA_050695695.1 Chloroflexota bacterium | reverse complement strand
GGCATGCCCCTTCCCGTCGAGTCGGCGATCGGTAGTTTTCCCTTCGGTCCAGTCGCGCTATACTATCGGCCAACGAACGCCTCGGTCGGCCAAAGCGCGAAGGAGAATTCCGGTCCCGGCCAGGATTGGCGGCACCCGCGCCACCAATCCTGGCCGGGACCGGAATGTTGAATATTGAAGGAGGTCAAGCGTGTCCGATCCCAGGGGAAACAAGGCCACCGTTTTGAATCCAACCGGTTTTCCGCCCCGAGTCACCCAGCGGCCAATGGCGCCGCGCCTCGATAGCCTGGATGGCAAGACGATCTATCTGGTCGACGCCCGGTTCGACGATTCGGTGATCCTGCTCGAACAGATGCAGAACTGGTTCAGCGAGCACCTGCCTTCGGTCAAGACGAAGCTCGTCCAGCTTTCGACGGTCTACACCCAGGATGACCCGGCGACCTGGCGCCTGATCAAAGAAAACGGCGACGCCGCGATCATCGGGGTGGGCCACTGAAGCACCTGTGCGCCGGCGGTCGCCGTGCACGGGATGACGATCGACAGCACCTACGGGGTGCCAACCGTCTCGCTTCACACCAAGCCCTTCCAGCACGCGGTGCGCTCGGTCGCCCGGGTGAGCGGGATTCCGCGAACGCGCTACGTGTTCGTTCCCCAGCCGGTCATGGGCAAGTCGCCAGTCGAGCTGCGCGCCTACGTCGACGGCAACGATCAGGTGACCGGTCGGCCAGTCATGCAAGAGGTCATCGAGGGACTCACCCGTCCGCTCGACGCCGATGATCTCAAGGACGCCTCGTTCGAGCGCACGACGCCGCGACTGGTCGAGCCGGACACCGAAGAAAACCTGCACAATCTCTTCCTCGAGAACAACTGGACCGACAAGCTGCCGATCATCCTGCCCACCGAGGAGCGGGTGGCGGAGATGCTGCGACACACCAGCCACAAGCCGGACGAAGTGGTCGGACACATGCGGCCCACCGCCTTCCGTGAATACTGGGAGTACACCGTCGAGAAGGTCGCGGTCAACGCGGTCATGGCCGGCGCGCGGCCAGAATACTTTCCGGTGATTCTCGCCCTGGCGGCGACCGGGGCAAGCGCGCGGGGCAGCACCACCAGCTCGGCCGCCGCGATGGCGGTGGTGAATGGTCCGATTCGCAAAGAGATCGGCATGAACTGGGAGATCGGCGCGCTGGGGCCGTACAACCACGCCAACGCGACGATCGGGCGCGCCTACGGCCTGCTCTCCCAGAACCTGCAGGGCGGCTCGGTGCCTGGCCTCACCTACCTTGGCTCGCAGGGAAACAACTACGCCTACACCTGCGTGACCTTCGCCGAAAACGAGGAGCGGAGCCCCTGGGAGCCGTTCCACGTCGAGCACGGCTTCAAGGCCACCGATAGCACGGTGAGCGCCTTCACTGGCTGCCGATCGACCGCCTTCACTCTCGGCTTGCGCGAGCAGCACTGGCGCGAGCACGTGCGCAACCTGCTGCGGGGCATGGATCCTCACGAATCGCCGACGCTCGTCCTTGACCCGATCACCGCCCGCCAGTTCATCGACCGGGGCGGCTTCGATACCAAGGAGAAGCTGATTCAGTGGATCTACGAAAACGCGCGCATGCCGGCTGGCGAGTACTGGGATTACCAGCTCATTCAGAATTACGTCTACCCGCGGGCGACCTACGGCGAAGAGCCCTGGGCCTCGCTGCTGAAGGCGGCGCCAGACGAGCTGATCCCGATGTTCCGCCCGCGCGACATCCACGTCGTGGTCGTCGGCGGCGAGACCAACGGCTACTGGCGAATCATGGGAAGCAACTACCAGAAGACCGTCTCGGTCGACGATTGGCGGTAGGGGGCGCGTGGCCTCACGTCGCGGTGTAATACCACACGTGCGACCGCAGACCGGTGGGGTTGACGACCGTCGCCTGATCCGCCGTCCCGTTCTGCCAGCGCGCCCGCAGCGCGTGGTCGAACGGGACCGGGTCCTCGACGTGGAACCGGTAGGCGCCGACGACGTGTCCAACGTCGTCGTAGCGGGTGCAGCCGCTGTGCTCGGCGAAGATCACGCCGGTCTGGAAGTACCAGGCGTTGTTGAAGTAATCCTCGGTCCCGCTCGACTCGTAATTCGGGGTCGGGGAGCCGTCGAGGTAGAACTGGACGTTCCCTTCGAGGAAGTGGAAATTGGCGTCGCCGCCGATCATGCGCAGGTAGACGCCCCAGAGCGTGCCCGACGATTGTTCGACCAGGCTCACCAGCCCCTGCCAGGCGTAGGCAGCGACGCTCACCTCCTGCTCGAAGGTGTGTAATCGGCCCATCCGGCCCCAAGCCTGGGCGAGGCCGGTGTGATAGTCGGCGATCGCGAAGACCGTCGCCGCCGCGCTGCTACTCCCGTTGACCAGGTCGATCTTGATCGACGACCTGAAGGGGATCGGCAGATAGGCGTAATAGCTATCGCTGAATCCGTCGTGGCTGTAGCCGATGTAGCGGGTCGCGAAGTTGGTATTCGGCGTGGCGTCGGCGGCGTGAAAGCCGACCAGCGTCGAACGTACGCTCGGGGTCGCCTCGCCGTCGACGTAGATCCGGTACTCGGTGCGCTCGCGGGCCAGCGGGTCCGGGCAGTTGATCGCGACCCAGAGGTGCGAGACGTGGCCGGGGCCCTTCGTCAGGTTTAGTAAGGTCAGCGTCCCGCCGGCGGGAAGGTTGGCGTATTCAAGCTTCGCCGACCCGCGTCGGCCGGTGTCGCGGGCTGCCGGAAACCAGGGAATCGCGGCGCTGGCCTCGGCCGGCGCGGGCTTTGGCGACGCGTCCTCCGGGCGCGCCGACGCTGACGTCGCGACTGAACGGGCATCCGCCACGGTGGGCAACGAAGGGGACGGCCCGGGGCCGCAGGCCGCCGCTAGCGCCGAACCGCCGAGCGCGATCGGAACCGCTTTGACGAACGAGCGTCGATTAGGGCGCGCCGTGATCCGCGACCTCCGGCTTAACCTGACTCTCACGAGTCGAGCGCGATGCTATCATAGCAAACCGGAGCACCGGGATACGAAAATAGATTCCTTCATGAAGCATCCCAATTTTGTTGGGTGCTGCCCATGCGGAGCGTAGGGCAGGGGGCAGTGGCGCGGCGGAGTGGGGGAGCTTGTCTCCTGCCCGTTCTGGGTGGCCCGCCCTGCCCCCTGCCCTACGGCGACGGCGTCCAGGCGCTATCCTCGAAATTCGGGATGCTTCATGTGAGGAAGTCATCGCGACGACTGGAGGAACGATGGCCCGATTTTACGAAGAGCTGGGAATTCGGCCGCTGATCAACGCGGCGGGCACTCAGACGCGCTTTGGCGGCGCGCCGTTGCCGAGCGAAGTCGTCGCGGCGATGGCGGACGCGTCGACCGCCTGCGTTCGGATGGAGGAGCTTCAGGAGGCGGCTGGACGGGTCATCGCCGAGATCACCGGCGCCGAAGCCGGTTACGTCACCTCGGGCGCCGCCGCCGGCCTCACCCTTGGCCTGGCCGCCTGTCTCGCCGGCTTCGACCCGGCGCGCATGGATCGCCTGCCGGACACGACCGGCATGCCCGACGAGGTGGTCGTCCAGCGCGCCCACCGCAACGCCTACGATCACGCTGTCCGCGCGGCCGGGGCGCGCTTCGTCGAAGTGGGCTACCTGGGCTACCCCGGGGCCGGGGGCACCCATCCCTGGCAGATCGAGGCGGCGATCGGCGAGCGCACCGCCGCGGTCTACTGGGCGGTCATCGAGGCGCGCGGCGTGGTGCCGCTGGACGAAGTCTGCCGAATCGCCCATCGGCACGGAAAGCCGGTCGTCGTCGACGCCGCGGCCGCGCTTCCCCCGGCGGATAATCTGCGCCGCTTCATCGCCGAGGGCGCCGACCTGGTGAGCTTCAGCGGCGGCAAGGCGGTCCTGGGCCCCCAGGCGTCTGGCATCCTCTGCGGTCGCCGCGACCTGATCGAATCGGTCCTCCTCCAGAATCAAGACCTGGACGTTCACCCGGAATCCTGGTCCTACCGGGACCGCTACCTCGAAAGCGGTATCCTGCCCGGCCCACCCCATCAGGGGCTGGGGCGCGGCTTCAAGGTGGGGAAGGAAGAGATCGCCGGCCTGATAACCGCGCTCCGGCTCTACACGCGGCGGGACCACTCGGCCGACCGCGCGCGCTGGGACCGGCTGGTCAGGGCGGTGCTCGACGGCACGGCCGACCTGCCCGGCGTTCGCGGTCGCATGGTTGGCGCGAGCCTGCCCACGGTGCCCCGGGTGCGACTCGACCTGGACGAGGCCGCGCTCGGGTTCAGCGCGTTCGACGCGATCGCCCGTCTTCTCGCGGGAACGCCGCGCATCGCGGTGAACGAGGGTGCGGCCCGAGAAGGCGCGCTGCTGATCAATCCCATGTGCCTGCGCGACGAGGACGACACCCCGCTGGTCGAGCGCCTGCGGGCGGTCCTGCGAGCCACCGGGTGATCCGGTGTCCGAGTGAACCGCGATGGATTGTCACCCCGAGCGCGCGAGGGGTCTCTGGCTTTCGCCGCACCGGACCAGAGATTCCTCGCGACGCGCTCGGAATGACAACCACGGCAGATCGCTGACGGTTTGCCCGGCATCCCGATGATTCGAGGAGGATCCGAACGAACGATGAAGACCTCTTTCTGTATGATGGGCTTCGGTTACACTGCCGAGATTGCCGAGCGCTGCATCAC
>JBOGTX010000264.1:0-2815 GCA_050695695.1 Chloroflexota bacterium | reverse complement strand
GGGCCGGGCAACCGGTTACGTCCGGTCGACGCCCTGCTCTTCGGGGCGACCGTGATCCCGTTCGTTCGGTGGCTCAGCCATGACTTTCCATTCGATCTGATTCACGCCCACTTTACCTATCCGGACGGGGTGGTGGCCGGCGCGATCGGGCGGATGCTTCACGTCCCGACGATCATCACCGAGCACGCCCCCTGGTATCCCTGGATCCAACAGGAGCGCCTCGTCCGCGCCCAAACGATCTGGGCGGCCCGCGCCGCCCGATTCCACCTCTCGGTCAGCGAGTCGGTGCGGCGGCAGGTCGTCGAGACGGCCGGTCTCTCGGACACGGCCCGGGTGGTCCCGAACGTCGTGGATCCGGTGGTTTTCCATCCGGATGCGGCGGCGCGGCGCGTGGCGGGGCAGATTCTCTTCGTCGGGGCGATTCGGAACTGCAAAGGCGTCGACGTGCTTTTCGAGGCCCTCCGGCAGCCCGCGCTCGCTGACCCGAAGATTCAGCTGCTGATCGCCGGAGAGCCCCTGTACGAAGGCTACCGGCGCGAGGTCGAATGGCTTCACGAACAAGCTCGAGCGCTTGGCATCGCCCACCGCGTCAACTGGCTCGGCGGCAAGACGCCAACCGACATCGCCGCGCTGATGCGCCAGAGCTCGGCGGTCGTCCTGCCCAGCCGCGCCGAGAGCTTCGGCGCGGTGCTGATCGAGGCGATGGCATGCGGCACCCCGGTCGTGGCAACCCGCTGCGGCGGGCCCGAGGAGATCGTGGCGCCCCAGACCGGCCGATTGGTGGAGCCGGAGCAGCCGGCGGCCCTCGCCGATGCGATCGCCGACGTCCTGGCAAACGGCGGCCGTTACAACCCGACCGAGCTTCACGCCTACGCGGTCGGTCGATTCGGTCCGGAGGTGGTCGCCAAACAACTGAGTGAGCTCTACGCCGAGGCGGTGGCCGGCCCGCGGATGTCGGGTCGGGCCGTCGGGATTCGAGGTTGAGCAGGATGGACCAGGTGTCGGTGAATCAGGTGACGCGCGAGGGAGAATCGGCGACCGCCCGGGTCGCGATCTACCTCGATCCGTTCTCGTACCACTATCTGGGCGACAAGATCTTCGCGGTCAACGACCCGGCCCATTGCAACGGCGACAGCGTGCTCGCTCCCTACGTCTACCTGCGCGACTATTTCGCGGCGCGGGGCATTCCGGTCCACACCGTCGACTATCTCGATGGCGAGCCCGGCGATACCCGCAACGTCTACGTGTCCTTTGGCATGCTGGAAAAATACCAGCAGATCGCCCGGCGCCGGGATACGACGGTCAGCGCCTTTTTCGCCGTGGAGTGCCCGATCGTCGAGCCCTCGGAGTACCGGGCCTTGCGCGAGGCCAGCCGTGTCTTCAAGCGGATTTTCACCTGGACCGACAGCCGATCGCTTGAGCCCTTCGTCGGGGTGCCGCTCGCTTGCCAGCGGTTCTACTGGCCCCAGGCGTTCGACCGGGTTCACGAAGCGATCTGGAACCGGACCGACCGCAAGTTTCTGGTGATGATCAACGCGAACAAGCTGCCGCGAATCTACGATCGCGAGCTGTACACCGAGCGACTGCGCGCGATCGCCTACTTCGCCCAGTACGACGAGATCGACCTGTTCGGCCCGGGCTGGAACGAGCCGCCGATTCGGGTCGGCCGAACCTGGGTCCCCTACACGGCCAAGCGACTTCACCGCGCCGGGCTGCGCTGGTGGGATCTGGTCCACCCCGATCCGGCGCTGGTCGCCGCGCGACGGGTCTACCGCGGCATCGCCGCCTCGAAGAGCGAGACGGTGGGTCAATACACCTTCGCGCTGTGCTTCGAGAACATGATCCTCAAAGGGTGGATCACCGAGAAGATCTTCGACTGCTTCTACTCCGGGACGGTGCCGATCTACTGGGGCGATCCCGAGATCGAGACGATCGTCCCGCCGAATTGTTACGTCGATATGCGCCAGTTCAGCGGCTACCCGGACCTGCGGGCTTTCCTGAAGAGCCGCACTCCCGACCAGATCCAGGCTTATCGAGAAGCGGCGCGCGCTTACCTGAGCTCGCCCCAGGCGCGACCGTTCACCAAGGACGCGCTGGTGGACATCTTCCGGCGGATCGTGAAGGAAGACACCGGGGTCGACGTCGCGTGACGAAATCGCGCGCGACGAGCTAGCTTCGCACTTTCGCCAGAAGACCGAGAGGAGATCGAGGATGCGCTTCGAGCAGGCAATTTTGTTGAATCCGCCGAATCCGCCGGGCTACGTCTCGAACAAGGATTCGATGGGCGGGTTCGGGCAGTTATTCCCGAGCGGGGCCACGGTGTTCCCGACGCTTGACCTGGTCTACCTCGCCAGTTGCCTGGCCGAGTACGGGCTGCCGCTGGTCGTGCTCGAGTGCGCCGGCCTTCACCTGGCGCTTCTCGATTTGATCGCGCGGGTGAAGGAGATTGCCGCCACCGAGGGCGATCGGCCGACGATCGTCGTCGCCCGGACCTCGGCCCCGACGCTTGACCTGGATCTCGAAGCCTGTCGCGAGATCAAAGCGGTCTGGCCGACAATCCGCGTCGCGATCTACGGGCCGGTGGTGCCGAACGTCACCAGGCGCATTCGCCGCGAGTCCGACGTCGACTACATCATTCAGGGCGATCCGGAAGAGGCGGTGCGCGAGCTGATGACCGGCGAGCCCGAAGATTCGATTCGAGGCCTGACGTTTCGCTCCGGCGACGACTGGATCGAGAATCCCCAGCGACCCTTGATTCGCGAGCTCGACCGGTTGCCATTCCCGAAATGGGAGCTTTTTCCCTGGCACAACTACC
>JBOGTX010000263.1:0-1890 GCA_050695695.1 Chloroflexota bacterium | reverse complement strand
CTACCTGACGCCGGTGAGTTACCGGACGCCGGGCTCCGGCGTTCCCGGCGACGTCTGGCAGGGGAAGTACGTGATGATTCAGCCAGACTGGACCGACGCCGGCCCGACCCCCGAGGGACGGGTGAACGCGTCGCCCCAATCGTACCAGAACGCGGGCGGCTAATCGGCACCGCCCCGGATCGCCCGGCTAACTGACGATCTTTTCGACCCGGTAACGCACGATGCCAATTGGCGCCGCCACTTCGATCTCGTCGCCAACCCGGCGGTCGATCAGTGCTTTGCCAACCGGCGAGACGATCGAGATGCGGCCGGCCACCGGGTTCGCCTCGCTCGTTCCGACCAGAGTGTAGGTCAGCTCTTCCTCGTGGGTCAGGTCCCTGAGCAGGACGGTCGAGCCGATGCCAATCTGGTTTCCCTGGCTTCGCTGGTTCACCACCTGGGCCACCGCCAGGGTGTGCTCGAGCTGCCGGATCCGCGCTTCCACCTCGGCCTGATGCTGCTTGGCGGCATCGTACGGGGCGTTCTCGCGAAAGTCCTTGTCGATCCGCGCTTCGTAGAGGTCGTGCGCGATCTCCTCGCGTTTGACGGTTGTCAGGTATTCGAGCTCCTGCTTGAGGTTCTGGTACCCTTCGCCGGTCAAACTGACCGATTCCTCGTCGTTGGGAACGACTCGCACGGACTTCCGCCCGGTTGGGCGCGGAGCGGTCGAGCGACGGGTCTTAATGAACTTTCCGAAGTTGATCTCGGAGCCGCCCTGCTTGTGGACGAACGTCAGGAAGCCTTTCAACGGCTCGAGTCGGCGCGTGACGTCCGCGCCGGTGCGCTCGACCTTCTCCTGATAGTCCTCGACGTCGATCGCGCGCAGGCCGCTCGTGCGGTAGTCCGTACCGAAGTGCCGAATGAAGCGATTGAGCTCGGCCTGAGCCATCGCGCGCTCCTGATCTTTCACGGATGCCAGGTAGCGGCCCGCCGCCTCGGCAAGGGTCATGTCGATGTTCGTTGTCATGTGTTACTCCGGGTCGTGGATAGTGCGTGGTCGGAGGAATCCGGCTGGAGCGCGCGCACGAGTTGGCGATGGACGTCGGCCGTGAGCTTGTGTCCCTCTTTGAGCTGACGGATACCTCCCCGAATGTCGACAAGCTTGATGACCGGCACCTCCGGATCGCTCATTTGGAGCTTCACGCGATCGTTCGTCATGACGATGATCGGGAGCACCATGATCGATCCACCAAGCTCGTCGCCCAGCCGCTCGCGCAGCGTTGACTGAATCGCCGCGGCGCTCTTGAGCGCCTCTTTGGTTGGATTTCCGATTCCGCCGTCGGCAAAGCGTTGGATCAGCCCCTGGACGTTGATCGGGCGTCGCCAGCGATCGCCCTCGTGCAGGACCTCGCCGATGAATGGACGTGGCTCCAGCACGATCACGCCCTGCGGCGTCACCAGCACGTGCTCCGCGGGCAGCTCGGATATGAAGTTGAAGAGGTGGTAGCGGTCGTTGAGTCCTTTGAGCCCGCGGGCCAACGCCCTGTCGACACGCGGATTCGTCCCCCAGCGCGTCGAGTGATACTTCCCAATGTTCAGTAAGATAATTCCCAGGAACAGGGTGATCCAGGGAGCGAATAAGAGGAGCTCGATTGAATTACCGGTTGGCCGCTGAGGCTGCTGCAGCGAGACGTACATACCGACAATGAGCACGCCGAAGCCGAGAATCGTGCTCCAGCGCCCGATCAGCGCCCGCCGGCTGGCAAATGAGTTGTTTGTCGTAATTTGCACGAGTGGTACCGCTATCTACATTAGGATTGAGATCCGGCTGCTTCCGGCTCGTACTGCCCAAAGACGATGACCGCGTTGTGCCCGCCGAACGCGAACGAATTCGACATCGCCGTCCGGACG
>JBOGTX010000262.1:0-7811 GCA_050695695.1 Chloroflexota bacterium | reverse complement strand
TTCTGCAGGCGCTCTCCCTCGCGTTCCATCGTCATTCAGCGCCTCGCCAGCGGTAATCGGGCGATCGGCGCTCCACCGGCGTAGAACGTCGCCGCCCCGTCGTTCTGATCGGGAAGGTCGGGGTTTTCGGTGGCGCGGACCGGCGCATCCGCGGTGAGATCCACCTGGCGGGTCAGATCGTCGGCCTGCCAGGTCGGCAGGTACGCGCTCGTCGCCGGCGTGACCTCGAGCTGGCGTGGTGTCGCCCCACCCCCAACCTGATAGAGCGGACTGGGCGGCAGGGTCAGGTCCACCCAGGTATCCTGGGCCTGGAAATAGTCGAGCAGCGACGTGACGTCCGGCACGTAATTTGGCGTGTGCATCACCGTCACGTAGAGGACGTGATCGCCCTGCTGATCGGCCACCGTGATCGCGTGCAACGCGAGATCGGTCGTGCCGGTCTTGACGCCGATCACTCCGGGGCGACGCCCCAGGAAGTAGTTCGTGTTCGTGAGATCGTACGTCCAGCGCCCCTGGATCACGATGTGGCGGGTCGCGACGATGTGCCGAAACAGCGGATAGCTCATCGCCGCCCGGGCGATGACGATCATATCGTAAGGGCTGGAAAGGTGGCCGGGGGCGTCGAGGCCGTGGGGATTCACGAAGTGGGTATCGGTCAGACCCAGCCGCGTCGACTCCTGATTCATCATCGCCACGAAATCGGACTCGTTTCCCCCGACCGAACGGGCGATCACCAGCGCCGCATCGTCGCCCGATGGCACGAGCATGCCGTACAGCAAGTCATGGAGCGAGAGCCGCTCCTCGGCATGAAGCCCCATCACCGAGTCGCCGGCCATCCGCGAGGCATCGATCCCGCTGGTCACGATCTCGTTCAGGTCGCTGGTGTTCTGAAGCGTCACCAGCGCGGTCATCATTTTCGTCATGCTCGCCGGCGGCAGCGGCTCGTGCGGGTTCTTTCCCCAGACCAGCTGGCCGGTATCTCCGTCGACGACCGCCGCCGCCGAGGCCTGGATCGCGGGAGGGGGAGGCACATTGGCCCGGGCGAGGTCGTCGGCGTACATCGTCGACGGAGATTGGTCGGATCCGATCAGGCCCGGCGGGCCGAAGCCGACGAGGCAGAACGTCGCGACCAGCAGACTCCCAATTGTTGCGAGCGTGCGCTTGTTCACCTCGCGCAGACTCTATACCCTCGACGGGGGCGCCGTCAACCGCGATTGACACGGGACCCGGGCGCCCGGTATGATGCTGCCATGCCAAACAGGGAAAAGGGTGAATGAAGCTCATTATTGCGATCGTGCAGGATCAACACGACGCGGGAAAGGCGGTCGACGAGCTGGTGGCGAATGGCTTTGGCGCCACCCGGATCAATACCGCCGGCGGCTTCCTCAAGCGTGGCAACTCGACAATCATGATCGGCGTGGAAGACGATCGGGCCAACGACGCCATTCAGGTTCTGCGTGACGCGTGCCACCATCCGTCGAATGAAACCTCGGGGACGTCGACCTCCGGCATCGTCTTCGTCGTACCGGTCGGCGCCTCCTACAAAATGTAGATGGAAACTGTCGCTCGAACGATCGCCCGGAAGCTGGCCGAGGGCGGCGTGCGGTACGTCTTCGGCCATCCCGGCGGTGAAGTCGCGCACTTGATCGAGGGCCTGCGCCAGGAAGGAATCACCTTCGTCCTCACCCATCACGAAGCCACCGCCGCGTTCATGGCGGCCACCTGGGGCGAGCTGAGCGGGCATCCCGGCGTTTGCCTGTCGACCCTGGGGCCAGGGGCGACGAACCTCCTGAGCGGTGTGGCACACGCCCAGCTCGATCGCTGTCCGATGATCGCGATCACCGCGCAGTTGGCAACCGACCGGCAGATTCGCGCCACCCATCAGCACCTTGACTTGACCAGTCTTTTTTCCCCGGTCACCAAGGCATCGATCGAAGTCGCCACCAACAACGCCGCGACCGCGGTTGAGCACGCCTTTTACCTCGCCACGACCGAGCGACCGGGACCGGTGCACCTCGAGATCCCGAGCGACGTCGCGACCCAGCCCCACGTCGGAGGCGAGCGGGGCGTGCGCTTTGGCAACCTGGGAAGCCCAACGCCGCCAGCGGTGGACGAAGCCAGGCGTCTGCTCGGCGCGGCGAGGCGGCCGGCGCTCCTCGTGGGCATCGGCGCGGCGCGGTGCGGCGCGGCCGACGATCTCCGGGCGCTGGCCGAGGCGCTGGGCGCGCCGGTGGTGACCACGCCAAAGGCCAAGGGCATCTTTCCGGAAGACCACCCGCTGGCGGCCGGCGTGATGGATATGACCGGCGAGGCGATCGTCAACGAGCTCTTGCGCGAGTCCGACCTGCTGGTCACGGCCGGATTCGACGTCGTCGAGCTGATCAAGCCCTGGGCCTTCGAGGCGCCACTCATCCACGTCGACACCGCTCCCAACGTCGACCAGCTCTACACGGCACGGGTCGAAGTCGTGGGCAACGTCGCCACGGCGCTTCGCCAGCTTGCCGACCACGCGGCGAAGGGAGCCTGGCCCGACGGACGGATCGCGGAGCATCGGCGGCGGCTTCGGGCCGCGCTGGCGCCCAGCTCAGCGGGCATGGCGCCACACACGGTCATGGAGATCGTCCGGGCGGCGCTGCCGCGCGACGGGGTCGTCGCGAGCGACGTCGGCGCGCACAAGATCTTGCTCGGCCAGGTCTGGGCGGCCTACGAGCCGCGCACCTATCTCGTCTCCAACGGCATCTCGTCGATGGGGACCGGCTTGCCGGCCGCACTCGCCGCCCGCCTGTACTTCCCCGATCGGCCGGCGGTCGCCATCGTCGGCGATGGCGGGCTCGCCATGTACCTTGGCGAGCTCGAGACCGCGGTGCGCCTTGGCGTGTCGCTGCCGATCGTCGTTCTGGTCGATGGCAGCCTCAGCCTGATCAAGCTTGGCCAGGTGCAGCGAGGGTATCAACCATCCGGGGTCGACTTCCAGAACCCGCGCTTCGCCGAGCTGGCCGGCTGCTTCGGCGCCACCGGCGTCCGGGCGGACTCACCCGAATCGATGAAGCAGGCGATCGAGTCGGCGCTGGAGCGCCGTGGGGTGACCCTGATCGAAGCGGTGGTGGACGCGCGGGCGTACTCCGGGGGGGAATAGGACGGATTCCCTCATCCCCTACCCCTTCTCGTCTACCCCCCTCGCCCCCTTCTCCAGGGGGAGCCTTCAGGCGCGGGGGAAGGGTCTCAGCAGATGCTGCATCTCTCAAGACCCCTCTCCCGCGCACTGGGAGAGGGGGTAGGGGGTGAGGGAAACCCGCGATCCCTCTCGTGGCTGCTTGCTTGACATCACGCCTCCCCTGGCCTATCATTGAGCCAGTACGCGGTAGTCGAAGGGATCCTTCGACGCGCCGCGTTTCTTTAGGTCCGGGCGTTTCCCCCATCCCACTCGCTCGACGTGAGCCGAGGCCGCGGTGGGGACAGAAGGAGTAGGCGTCGATGAGACTTTTGCGTAAGGCTCCGCCGGAACCCGTGCGGCCGGTGCGAATGACTCGAGCCGCGCGGGCCACCCGGACCACGTCGCCAACCCAGATTGGCAAGAACTTTCTCGATGGAATTCGCCAGTTCTTCTACGACACCAAGGTCGAGCTCCGGAAGGTCGTCTGGCCGACGCGCGAGCAGGCGGTCAACCTGACCGCGCTGGTGATCGCGGTATCGGTCGCGGTCGCGGCGTTCATCGGAGTCGTGGACATCGTCGTTCAAAAGTTTTTCGTGGTACTACTAGGTGGTGCGTAAGGATGGTCAGAGAAACTCAGGCCGTCGTCTCCGAGGTCGAGGAGACGGCGGACGCCGTGGTCGTGACGCCCGAGGCACCCGTGGCCGTGGAAGGCACGGAGTGGTACGTCATTCATACCTATTCCGGGTATGAGAACAAGGTGAAGACCAACCTCGAGCACCGGATCGCGTCCATGGACATGAAGGACAAGATCTTCCAGGTCGTCATTCCGGTCGAGGATGAAGTCGAGGTCAAGGACGGCCAGCGTCGCACGGTGCAACGAAAGGTCTTTCCGGGCTACGTTCTCGTGCAGATGCTCCTGGGCGACGATTCCTGGTACGTCGTGCGCAACACTCCGGGGGTCACCGGCTTCGTCGGATCGGGCAATACGCCGATTCCGCTGCCCGAGCATGAGGTCAAGACGATTCTCAAGCAGATGAAGGCCGAGGCGCCGCGCGTCAAGATCGCGTTCATGAAGGGACAGAGCGTCCGGATCATCGACGGACCGTTCGCCGAGTTCATCGGCGTCGTCGAAGACATCAATCACGAGCGTGGCAAGGTCCGGGTGCTGGTGTCATTCTTCGGTCGAGAGACACCGGTCGAGCTGGACTTTCTGCAGGTCGAAAAGCTGTGAGGAGGTCCCCACTCGTCGTGTGGTAGAACCAACGTGGCAAAGAAAGTTAAAGCGATTGTCAAGCTGCAGATTCCAGCCGGCAAGGCGACCCCCGCCCCGCCGGTCGGTCCAGCCCTTGGCCAGCACGGCGTGAACATCATGGGCTTCGTGAAGGAGTACAACGAGCGCACCGCGTCCCAGGCCGGCTCGATCGTGCCGGTCGAGATCACGGTGTTCGAAGACCGCTCGTTCACCTTCGTCACCAAGACCCCGCCGGCCGCTGACCTTCTCAAGAAGGCAATTGGCGTCGAGAAGGGCTCCGGTCAGCCATCGTCGACGATGGTGGGCGAGATTCCGCGGGAGAAAGTGCGCGAGATCGCTCAATTGAAGCTGAAGGACCTCAACGCGCTCGACCTCGCCGCCGCCGAGCGAATGATCGAGGGCACCGCGAAGAGCATGGGCATCGTCGTCAAGGACTGATTCCTTGGAGTTTCCTAATAAAAAAGAGACGTGGGAGGAGATTCGTCTCCGATTGGACCACGAGGAGTATCAATGGCAATCCACGGAAAGAAGTATCAGGAAGCGGCCAAGCTGATCGAAGCCGGACGACTCTACGGTCCGGCCGAGGCGGTCGAGCTGGCCAAGCGCGCTTCCTATACAAACTTCGCCGGCACGGTCGAGATGCACCTGCGCATGGGCCTCGATCCGCGGCACGCCGACCAGCAGGTACGGGGCGTCGCGCTCTTGCCGCACGGGCTGGGCAAGCAGGTTCGCGTTCTCGTCTTCACCTCCGGTGAAGGGGTGCGCGCGGCCGAAGAGGCTGGTGCCGATTACGTCGGCAGCGAAGATCTGATCAAGCGGATCGAGGAAGGCTGGCTGGACTTCGACATCGCGGTCGCGACGCCGGAGGTGATGCAGCGGGTCACTCGCCTCGGTCGGATCCTGGGACGACGCGGCCTGATGCCGAATCCGCGATCGGGAACCGTCGTTCAGCCCGCCGACCTGGCGAGGGCGGTTCGTGACGCTCGCAAGGGCCGGGTCGAGTTTCGGCTCGACCGCACCGGGATCATTCACGTGCCGATCGGCAAGACGAGCTTCGAGAACCCGGCGCTCGTGGAGAACATGGCAGCGCTGGTCGATGCCATCCAGAAGGCAAAGCCATCGGGCTCGCGCGGCCAGTACGTCCGCTCGATCACCCTGGCGCCGTCGATGGGGCCAGGCGTGCCGCTGGACTTGCCGCAAGCCCTGGCGCTGACCGCGGCGTAACGTACAAATTGGGCCGGGGTGTGGTATCCTCGGCATGTCGAAATATTGACCGCGCCAGAGACAGCAGGGGTACCGCCAAGGTACATAATCGATCACCCTGCCGAGGTACGGGAGCAGGCGTCCAGAGCCGCGGAGAACGCGGAAGATGAGGATTGCCTGGTCACACGCCCTCGTGGCTCTCCGGCCGCGAGGGCTTTTTCGTATCTGGAAGAAAGGAGGGACCGATGCCCAACGAACGCAGCGTCGAATCAGTTACCGAGCTTGAAGCGAAGCTTCGCGAATATCCGGTCGTGTTCCTGACCGACTACCGAGGCCTGACCGTGACCGACCTGGCAAACCTCCGTCGTCAGTTGCGCGCGGCCGGGGTCGACTATCGCGTCGCCAAGAATACGCTGCTCGGCATTGCCGCCCAGCACATCGGATTGACCGGTCTGGAGCCGTATCTTGCCGGCCCAACCGCCGTCGCGCTGGCGCCCGGTAACGAAATCGCCGTCGCCAAAGCACTGACGGACTTCGCCCGCGTCTCGCGGATCTTGACGATCAAGGGCGGCGTCGTCGGGAAGCACGCGGTGACCGGCGCAGACGTGGAAGAGCTTGCCATGCTGCCCGGTGAGGAGCAGGTGCACGCGAATCTCGTGGGGTCTGTCCAGGGCCCGTTGGCGAACCTGGCGAGCCTCTTGACCAACGCCCTGAGTGGAATCGTCTACGCGCTCGATCAGCGCGAGCAACAACTTCAACCCGCCGGATGAATCAATCAAAGGAGTGCACGTCCATGGCCGTTTCCGAGCGTGTCGAGAAGGTCTTCGAAGACATCAATGGTCTGAGCATCCTCGAGGTTTCCCAGCTTTCCAAGCTGATGCAGGAGACCTGGGGCGTGAGCGCGGCACCGGTCGCGATGGCCGGGGCGACGGCGGCCGTCGCCGCTCCCGCCGAGGCCCCGGTCGAGGAGAAGACCGAGTTCAACGTGGTACTGAAGGAAGTCGGGCCGAACAAGCTGAACGTCATCAAGGCGGTCCGCGAGCTGACCACCCTTGGCCTGAAGGAGGCGAAGGATCTGGTCGAGGCGGCGCCGAAGTCGGTCAAGGAGGCAGTTCCAAAGGAGGAGGCCGAGTCGGCAAAGGCGAAGCTCGAAGCCGCCGGCGCGGTGGTCGAGCTCACCTGAGAGGCATGGCAAAAGGTGGGGCGGCGGAGCGACCTGGCAGCTGCGATTCCGCGTGATCGACCCTCCGCCGATCTCACCTTTTGCTACTCCTGATGCTGTATCTTCTGCGCGACGACCTGATCGGCGATGAGCGACTGGCCGCGCTTCGCGAGGCGCTTGGCCCGCCCGACGTTCAGAGCCTGAACCTTTCCATCCTCGACGGACCGCGGCTGACCGTTTCCGAGCTCCGCGCGGCGGCCGAGGCGTTGCCGTTCTTCGGCGATCGCCGGATGGTGATCGTTCGGCGGCTGTTCGGGGCGACCGGGCGTGCCGAGGCCGCGAACGAGGGCCCCGCCCCTCGACGGGGCGCCCGGGCCGACGCCGAGCGCGATCAGCAGTTCCTCGCCTACTTGCCCTCGATTCCCCCAACGACCGACATCGTTCTGGTGGAGGACCACGACTTCAAGCCGGACCATCCGGCGGCAAAGCTGGTCGCCAGGCTGGGGGGAGAAGTCCAGCCGGGGGGAATGCCTCGCTGGGACGAGCTCGCCCAATGGATCGAGCATCGGGTGCGCGACAAGGGGGGAAGGATCGATCAAGCGGCCGCGCGCGAGCTATCGGGGTTGTCGGTTGACGATTTGCGGCAATTCGACCTGCTGTTAGACACGCTGGTGACCTACACGGACGATCGGCCAATCACCAGCGCCGACCTTCAGACCATGGTCCAGGCGAGCCGCGAGGTGACCGTCTTCGAGCTGGTCGACGCGGTCGGGGCGCGGGACCGACGCTCCGCTTTGAGCACGTACCGTCGGCTCCTGGCCGACAACGTGTCGCCAATCTACCTTCTGGTGATGCTGACGCGGCAGATTCGTCTGCTCCTGCTCGCTCACGATGCCCAGGCGCGGCACGAAAACGTCGGAGCGACCCTGAAGGTCCACCCGAGGGTCGCCCAGAAGCTTGCCCAGCAGGTGCGAAGCTTCAGCATCGAGCGGTGTTTGGACGCCTATCAGCGATTGGCCGCGGTCGACCAGGCGATCAAG
>JBOGTX010000261.1:0-3745 GCA_050695695.1 Chloroflexota bacterium | reverse complement strand
CGGTCACGTCGCTTGGGAGAAGGTCCGGCGTGAATTGGATTCGCCGAAAAGAGCATCCGATGGATCGGGCAAACGCCCGGGCCATCACCGTCTTGCCAACTCCGGGCACATCCTCGATCAAGACGTGCCCCTGGCAGACCAATGCGATGAACGCGAGCTCGATTTCCTCGTGCTTTCCGACGATGACCGCTTCGACGTTGGCGATGATCCGTTCGGCGGCGTCCCGGACGACCTGCATTCTCGGTAGACCTCCCATGAGGTGAATGACGCGTGACGCGATTGGCGGTCCAGTGCGTGATCCTAGCAGAGCCTGTCGCCGCGCCCGGAACGGCAAACGGCGCAAGAAAAAGGCCGCGCCGTCCTCACCGGGCGGTCGTCATCGTCCGTGACACTTCTTGTACTTCTTGCCGCTGCCACACGGGCAGGGATCGTTGCGCCCGATCTTGCGACCGGCCCGCACCGGCTCGCGCGAAGCCTCCGACTCCTGGCGGTTGGTTTGAATCTGGCGCGGCGGGGGCTTGGGCTCCTCGCGTTGCAAGGACACGTGGTAGATCGCGTGGGTGACGTCGTGTCGGATCGCCGCGAGTAGGCCCTGAAATTGGGTGTACGCCTCGGATTTGTACTCGACCAGCGGATCGCGCTGACCGTAGGCGCGCAGGCCGATGCCCTGGCGCAGGTCGTCGACCGCGGTCAAGTGGTCGATCCAGAGCCGATCGATCACCTGAAGCATCAGCAGGCGCTCGATCTGCCGCATGATCTCCGGGGTGACCTCGGTCTCCTTCTCCTCGTAGGCGGCGTGGGCAAAATCCAGGACCAGGTCAAGGACTTCGTCGTGGCTCAACGCTTGCAGCGCCGGGGGCGCGTAGGCGGCCGACGGCGGCAAAATCGCCCGCAGCGACATCGCCAGGCCCTCGAGATCCCAGTCCTCGGCGTGCGGCGCGCTGGTGAAATTTTCGACCAGGCCATTGATCTCCTGTTGCACCATGTCCCAGACGTTCTCTTTGAGATCGGCCCGGTCGAGAATCTTGTACCGCTCACCGTAGATGATCTCGCGGTGCTTATTCAGCACGTCGTCGTACTCGACGACGTGCTTGCGCAGGTCGAAGTTGTAGCCCTCGACCTTGGTCTGCGCGTTCTCGATCGCCTTGCTCACCAACCCGTGCTCGATCGGGACGTCGTCCTCGAGGCCAAACCGGTCCATCAGGCTCGCGATGTTCGAGCCGCCGAATCGGCGCATCAGCTCGTCTTCCAGGGACACGAAGAAACGAGACGATCCAGGGTCGCCCTGCCGACCGGAACGACCACGAAGCTGGTTGTCGATCCGGCGGGCCTCGTGCCGCTCGGTGCCGAGGATGTGCAATCCACCCAGCTCCTGCACCCGGTCGCGGTCGTGCTCGCAGATCTGGCTCGCCTCCGCGCGGGCACGCTCGATCTGCTCCGGCTCCGCCGCCTCCGGAACGACGTTGTCGCGGCAGAGGATCTCGTCGACCAGTCCGCTCGGATTGCCACCCAGGACGATATCGACGCCACGCCCGGCCATGTTCGTCGCGATCGTCACCGCCCCTGGCCGACCGGCCTGGGCGATAATTGCCGCCTCGCGCTCGTGATACTTCGCGTTCAGCACCTCGTGCTGGATGCCAGTGCGCTTGAGCTGCTCGCTCAGGTACTCGGACTTTTCGATCGAGATCGTGCCGACGAGGACCGGGCGACCGACCCGGTGCATCTCCTCGATCTCCTGAACGACCGCTCGGAACTTGGCGTCCTCCGTCTTGTAGACCATGTCCGGCGCGTCGGCGCGGATCATCGGCCGGTGGGTCGGCACCACGACCACGTCGAGGCCGTAAATCGTGTGAAACTCCTCGCGCTCGGTCCACGCGGTACCGGTCATGCCCGCCAGCTTCGGGTACATCCGGAAGTAGTTCTGCAACGTGATCGTCGCCAGGGTCTGGCTCTCGTGTTGAATCTTGACGTTTTCCTTGGCCTCGATCGCCTGATGGAGCCCTTCGCTGAAGCGCCGGCCAAACATGAGGCGCCCGGTGAACTCGTCGACGATGACGACCTCGGCGTCGCGGTCGGTCTGGTGCCCCTCGAGCACGCGCCCGTCGCGCACCAGCACGTAGTCGCGATCTCGCTTGAAGATGAAATGCGCCTTGAGCGCCTGCTCCAGGTAGTGGGTCATCTCGTAGTTCTCGGGGTCGTAGAGGTTATCGAGATTGAGCCACTTTTCCAGTTTCTGCATGCCCTCTTCGGTGAGCATGACCGCGCGAATCTTTTCGTCGATCTTGAAGTCGATCTCGTGGGTCAGACGCGGCACGATGCGGGCGAAAAGATAATAACGGTCGGCAGCCTGCTCGGCCTGGGCCGAGATGATGAGCGGCGTGCGCGCCTCGTCGATCAGAATGTTGTCGATCTCGTCCACGACCGCGAAGTGCAGCGGTTGCTGCACGCACTGGCGGGGGTCGACCACCATGTTGTCGCGCAGGTAGTCGAAGCCTAACTCGTTGTTGGTTCCGTAGGTGACGTCGGCGAGATAGGCCTCGCGCCGGGGAACCGGACGAAGGTGGCGCAAGCTCGGATCGCTGCCCTCGAACGTCGGATCGAAGAGAAACGCGGACTCGTGCTGGATGACTCCGACCGAAAGCCCGAGCGCGCCATAGACCGGAGCCATCCACTGGGCATCGCGCTTCGCGAGGTAGTCGTTGACGGTCACCAGGTGGGCGCCCTGTCCGTCCAGCGAATTCAGGTAAAGGGGCAGCGTCGCCATGAGGGTCTTGCCCTCGCCGGTCTTCAGCTCGCCGATCTTGCGCTGATTGAGGATGATCCCGCCCATGACCTGGACGTCGAAGTGGCGCATGCCAATCGTGCGTCCGGCCGCCTCGCGGACCGCGGCGTACGCCTCGGGCAGCAGGTCGTCGGTCGATTCGCCGTCCCCCAGGCGCTCGCGGAAAGTCGTGGTCAGATTCCGAAGCGCCTCGTCGGAAAGGCCCTCCATCGATTCGGCCAGCTCGCTCACCTGCCGCACGAAGGGCTGAGCTCTTTTGACTTCGCGCTCGCTGTTGTCGCCAACGACTTTACTTAACCAATTGAGCATCGTTGCCACCCGACTTTCCAGAGCGGCGAGCCAACGGCGGCCGACTCGGTACGCTAGTTGATCCCGTGTCCTCGGAGACGAACAAACAAAGGCGGCGCCCGCCGCGCCGCTCAACGAACGGAAGCTACCCTTGACGCCGCGAATTCTAGCACAGCCGCGATGGGATTGTCCAAGAAAGACGCTCCCTCCCGCGTGCGCTGGCGCAGCTTTACAAACATTTAGCAATCAGTTAACCGACGCTGGCGCCTGGTGAGCTACACTGATCGTGGACACCGGAGTCTGCCGCACGACGTGGTGTGGCGCTGGAGCGTGGACGTCTCCGCGAAAGCGGTCGGCATCGCGATAGCCAGGGTCAAACGTGGCCGTCGCGACGCCGATCGTTCTTTGTTTTTATCCTCAAGGGACCCGGTCGTCCCCGATTGAAATATCCCACCAGGAGATTGTACATCGTGTTCCTACGCACGCTTACCGTCGCGGTCGCCGCGCTGAGCCTCCTGATCGTCGGGTGCGCCAGCGCGCCGACCGCCGCGTCGCCAACCGCGACGGCCGTGGTCTCAGCGCCGACCGTGGCGCCGGTCACCGCCGCGGCGGTCGCGGCCACGTCGCCAACCGCGGTGCCCGCTACCACCTCGCCGAGCACCCCGTCCCCGGTCG
>JBOGTX010000260.1:0-4139 GCA_050695695.1 Chloroflexota bacterium | reverse complement strand
CGACCTCGGCGGCGACCAGCGCGCCGAGACCGGCCACCGCGACGCCGGCGATCACCTGGCGGCGCTTCAACGTGAATCGTCCAGACGTTGGTCCATTATCGATCATTGTCATCCCTCGAGTTCCCGGGTGGTGGCGACGACTCCGGCTGTTCCCACCCGATCTCATTTTCACCCCACGGATCCGAGCCCGGAAATGCCGCCTTGGAGTCAGACCGTTCTTGCCATCCGAGGTCCGGGCGCGCGGCCGGCGCGTCGATCGGCGGCTCAGCGTCGGCATTGGAAGGCGGCGCCAGACGGGAAAACGGAATCGCCTCCTTTCGGCGAAGGCGGTCGTGGTCGTGGGTGGCGCGGGCGCGCGCCAGCAGGGCATCCGGTACCGCGTTCCAATCGATCGGGCAGCTGGCGCGCCCGAGGTCGTGCTCGGCATTCGCCGGGATCTCAGCAGGGAGCCAGCGCGCGATCGGCCTGGCGAGCATCCTTCCACCGTCCTCATCGGTTCTAGGAATACTCTAGACCAGACGCGTTAGCTGACCGTTAAGTGGAAGGTTAAGAGTGGGTTAGGAATCAATGGCTAGCGAGGCGCCGAGGTTAAGATTTCGAGTCGAACGCGCTGGGGAACGGATCGGGAGAGCTAGTTGAGAGCCGCTGGGCGGTGGATCAGTAACCCCTCATCGGGGAATCGCTCATCAAATGTAAAGTACCGAACGAGCACGCTCGTATCGACGGCTTCCACTACGGGCGCGGTTCGGGGGCGGCAACCGCGGCTGCCCAACCGGCTTCCTTCTCCGCCGCGTAGTTTGTGACGGCTCCCCGCGAAAAGCCACGCAGGCTTCCCAGGAGGGACCGGTCATGCTCAGGTGGAAGAAAGCGAATCTCGAGATGGTCGCCCGCGACCGTTTGAACGGCCACCCATCCGGGCTGGATTCCGAGCTTCTCGCGGACCGCTTGTTCGATCACAACCTGGTATCTCGTGCCGACAGTTGCCATCCAAAACCCCCGAGCGTATGAAGTGTCTCGGTTGGTATACTATCTGGTGTCCTCGTGGGAAGCAAGAGCAGGCCAGGGTGGGTTGGCGCCCGCTTCACCCGGTTGGTGCCCAGGTCGAGGCGAGCCCACCCCAGGTGCCGAGGGCGGCGATCACCACGCCCATCGCGACCTGATTGGAGGTTGGGGACGAGATCGTGGCGTAGCCGAAGACGAAAGGGGCAAGGATCAGCCAGAGGCCAAGGCCAACGATGGCCCAGCTCAGCCCGACCGCCAGGAACGGCCCCGCCCAGCGCACGCCGGCCAGGATCAGGACGATCAGGCCGACGATCAGATCGGTCGCGGTCGCGGCGGGCAGGGTCGAATAGCCGAGGACGAAGGGTGCGGCGATCAGCCAGAGCGCGACCAGCGCGGTCAATCCGCTGGCGATCCGAACCTGAGTGTTCCAGGGCGGGGAGACCACGTCAGGCCTGCTTTTCCTGGCTTCCGCGGCTCTTCTCGTAGCGCTCGGTTTTCTCGATCCAGATTTGCTCCTCTTGCTTGACCAGCTCCGGATTTCGGTGGCCCTTCAAGAGCTTGTAAGCCTCCTCCCAGCTATTGGTGAAGGGGACGTGATCCTTCTCGACTTCCTTGAGATCCGCGATCATGTGGGCATCCTCGCCCGGCGTGAGGTGCCAGGTGGTCAAGCCGCGGTTTTGAAGATAATCGATCAGGTCCTGCCAGCTCGTCGGGTGCGCGTGCTGATAGGCGTCGCGCACGTCGGACGCCTCGTAGTCTTTGAAGACCTTGCGTTCGTCAGACACGATGCTCCTCCTGGTCGGAATTGGTCGGTCTCGTGTCGAATTCGTTGAACGCGGCACAATCGGTGCCAACGACGAGGGACGGCCTCACCCCCCGCCCCTCTCCTTCGGGGATGGCGAGGGGGTGAGGCGGCGGCGCCCATTCTTGACTCGTCCGGCCCAATCTGGCATGCTTCCATCCACCGAGGAGAGACGACGCTGAACGAGACGCCACGACGACGCGCCCGGCGGCGCCCAGCCAACGAGCCGACGACGCCCGAGCCCGCGCGAGAGTCGCGGCGCGCCCGGACGCTGGAAGCCTTGCTCGACCTGGCCTACGACGCTAGCTCGTACCTGCGCCGGAGCGCCAGACCGGGCGTGCGGGTCGCGGCGGCGCTGCTCCTGGCTGGCTCGCTGGCCGCCTGCTCGCCCTCGGCCGGCCCCGGCGGCTCGTCGATTGTCTCGCCACTCTCGCAAGAGGTCCGTCGGGGGCTGCCGACCGCCCCTGGTCGCTACGCCCTGGTGAACGGGACGCTGGGTCGCGATGCCCAGGGAGTGTATGACTTCGCCTGGCGGCGGTCCACCGATCCGTCGTCGGTCCAGAATTTCGCGTCGGTGAGCCGCTTGCGGCTTTCCCAGGCCCCCACCGACGCCCTGGAAATCCCGACGAGCGGCGATCCGATTCTCGATCTGTCGCCGAACACCGCGATTCCAATGGTCCAGTCGAACGAGTATCAGCAAACCGGCGGCTACTACGGTTCCCATTCCTACTGGTACCCTTGGTATGGTGGCGGCTACCACGGCCTCGGCTACTACGACCCGCCGGCGCGCAATTACTCCGGCGGCACGATCAACGGCTCGACGGTGTCGCAGTCGCCGCCCTCGTTCGCCGAGCGGACGGTCGGACTTTCCCACGCGGTCAGTGGACGCGCCGGAGGCACCGGCAGCGGCACCGCCGCGACCTCGAAGAGCGGCGCTGGCTTCGCGACGTCCAGCTCGTCGCACGGCGGCGCGGCGGCGGCAAAGTCGAGCAGCTTCTCCTCGGGCAGCCACGGCACGTCGCACGCGAGCAGCAGTTGAGTCGTCCGCGAGCCCGACCAGCCGAGTCGGCGGCGCTGGAACGCCTGATTCGCCGCAGCCGAACGCTCGATCCAGCCACCAGGCGCCAGTGGCTCCAGGTGCTGGAGTATCTCACCCCGGCCGACCGCGAGCGCCTCGCCGACATTCTGGCCTCCGACGATCGACACTTCGATTCGGACTCGTCGACGTGATCGATCGGGCGACCGACCCGGCCACGAATTGCCTGACCGGGGCGCTCGTTCGCTGGCAGCACGCCGCCGCCGTTAGCTTTGCGATTTCGCGTAATTCATGCAGCGATGGATATTCACGCTCGAAGTCGTTGTAGAGCGAGGTTAGCAAATTTGCATAGCCGTTTGACTCCTGGTTGGGCAGGTCAATGCCGTTCTTATCGAGCTTACGAATGTTGTAACGCATCTCGACGTCGCGAAGTTCGAGCGCGTCGCCACTTGGCGATTGGGCGATATCCAACTTTGCCACTGAAATCCACGTTCGAAAAGCGCCATCGTTCCTGCTAAGCCCATGTGTCCGCCGGTATTCAAATTCGGTTTGGTAGGTCGGGAATTTGAGCTTCAGGTCCGGTCTGTTGGTGAGACGTTTCGTCAGATAATCGCTCTCAAACATCGTCCGCGCCAACAAGCTGCCGGCCGGCACACCGCGATACTCCGGCGTCATTTGCGTTCGCACGTGCCAAAGACGATCAATTACCTCCGGAGGAATCTGAAATCCACCCGGTTGATTTTGCGGACGTTCAAGCAACTGCAAGACTTTCGGCACCAGCGCCTTATCCATTTGTTTGAAAGCCGGACGGATCGCGACGGCTGCGTTTCGAGTCATTGCAAAATTGGCATTGAATGCGTTGAGCACCGGATTTCCCGGAAATACGAATATCTCATCGAGCCGCTGCGCAATGGCCTGGCCTTTCGCCTCCGGCGATCCTCGGTTAACAATGTTCAAAACGGCGAGAAATTTATTCAAGGTGGCGCCAAGCGCCGGATTGCCCATCGGTGAATCCGCCACCAAACGAAAAGCTTCGATGACGCGAGCGGCGCGCTCGTTGCCGGCCGCACGATAGAGTCCCGCGATCAGATCGTAGCGGTCGAGTTCCACCCACGCGTCCTTGCTGTCGGCGGTCAGTGTGACGGATTTCTTGTAAGGCTTCATCCCTCGTTGGAAGGTTATATTCAACGTCGTGCCCGCTCCGGCAAAGCGCACGCGGCGCGCCAGATCTTTCGGAAGATAGACGGGCCGGTCGGTCGGCCTGACAATGGGGCCGTCGTCGAAGAAGGTGATCCAGTC
>JBOGTX010000259.1:0-4991 GCA_050695695.1 Chloroflexota bacterium | reverse complement strand
GCTGCTGCTCGCCGCCGCTGAGCTCGAATGGGCGATGGCTCATGCGCTTGCTCAGTCCGACCAGTTGGAGGAGCTCGACTGCCCGATTGTGTCGCTCGGCGCGCGAGACGCCGGCGATGTGCATGGGCAACTCGACGTTCTCGACCGCCGAGAGCACCGGAATCAGGGCAAACGACTGAAAGACGTAACCGATCGTTCGGCGCCGAAGCTCAGTCAGCGCCACGTCCGAAAGCTGGGTGACGTCGGTTCCCTTGACGAAGACCTTCCCAGCGGTAGCCTGATCGAGCCCGCCGATGATGTTCAGGAGCGTCGTCTTGCCGGAGCCGGACCGTCCCATCAGGCCGACCAGCTCGCCGGTGTGGACGCTGAGGTTGATACCCTTGAGCGCGGTCACCTTGTCGTGCCCGAGCGGATAGACTCGCTCCACACCCACCACGCGGACGATCTCTTCTCCGGCCAGGGGCACTGCCTCGGCCGCCGGAGCGGATACTTTACTCTGACTCATCATCGGAACCCCCAGCGGCGGGGCCGCCCGTCTTTATCCTGGCTGGGCTCTTCGCCCTCCTCGCCGGGGATCGAGCGGATGATGATCTGGTCGCCCTCGAGATCGAGCCGCACCTTCTTCCGAATCGACAGCTTTTCGAGGTACTCGCGCGGGATCTGCAATCGGCCCGCGCCGTCCAGGACGACGAACTCGTCGTGGGTCTCGCCCAGGATGATGTTGCCCGAGGCGAAATCCGCCATGTCGATCGCGACCTTGCGGATCGTCTCGGTCGACGTCTTGCCGTCGCGAATCGCTACCACCCGGTCGACCTTGGACATCACCTTGGGATCGTGGGTCACGATGACGATCGTCGTGCCATACTGGTCACGAATCTGGCGGAACATCTCGAAGATCGTGGCCGCGGTTTTGGTGTCGACCGAGCCGGTCGGCTCGTCGGCCAGGAGAAGCGGCGGGCGGTTGGCGAGGCCGATCGCGATCGCGATGCGCTGCTGCTCGCCACCGGACAGCTCCGATAGCTTGTGCTTCATCCGCCCGGCCATCCCGACCACTTCGAGCAGCTCGCGCCCCCATTGGCGTTCCTTGGCACCATAGCGTCCGGCGATCACCATCGGCAACTCGACGTTTTCCAGGGCGGTCAGGTACGGCAGCATGTTGCGCGCGGTATTCTGCCAGACGAATCCGACGACGTCTCGCTTGTAGCGCACGAACTGCGATTCGCTCATCTTCAGCAGGTCGCGCCCACCCACCGACACCCGGCCCGCCGAGGGCCGATCCAGCCCACCCAGAATATTGAGCAGGGTCGACTTGCCGCTCCCACTGTTTCCAATGATCGCCATGAGCTCGCCCCGTTGAATCTGCAGGTCGAGCCCTTGCAGGGCGACCGCCTCGAGGTCCGCGACCTTATAAATCTTCACGAGATTCTCGCAGAAGATGAAGGCTTCTTCGTTGGTCGCGGGATTCTCGGAGGTCTGGGGGCTGGATGCTCCGGTTTGTACTGCCAACGACGTTCCTCCGCACCCGGATCGCGGGACGGAACCGGGTCTGATTGCTCGCCGGCCATTTTACACAGCGGCGTGTCTCCGCGTCAATTATGCTGGATGCAGCAGCCGATTGTCCAGCCGTTGAACCGCCTTCGTTCTTTGACTGACCCGGGTTTCGGTGCTACGCTCTTGCCGAGATATTGAACCTAGTGACGATCGAGGTTCGATGCGGGTGAGCCGACGGGTTTTCACCGGGACGATCGCGGTCGCCGCGCTGTGCGACGGGTGCGCCGCGCGCTCACCCGCCGAGCTGAGCCCGGCCGACGTCGTGGCGAAGGCAAGCGCGGCGCTCGCGGCGGTCAAGAGCGTCCACTTCAAGCTGACCTCGACCGGCGGCATGATGGCGATTGGCAGTGGCCTGGCGGCCGGGTCGATCGAGGGTGACGTGCTTCGTCCGGACCGCTTGAAAGGAACGGCCGTGAGCTCGTTCGGTAAGCTGACGATCGACCTGGGATTCATGGTGGTCGGCACGCACCAGTACATCACGAACCCGATCTCCAAGCAGTGGGAAGAGGTACCCACCCCGGTCACCGCGCCAAACCTGCTGGACCCCCAGCGCGGCGCGCCGGCGCTGCTCAAGCAGGTGACCAATCTCAAGAGGCTGGCCGACGCATCGATCGGGGGCGTTGCCTGCTACCACCTGAGTGGGAAGATCGCGGCGTCGCTGATCGCCGGATTGGTCGGCGCGGCGGGATCGACCAACCTCCTGGACGGTGAGCTCTGGGTCGGAACCACGGACTTCCTGACGCGGCAAATCCACTTGATCGGCCCGATCGCCACGAACGAGCCGCCGGGGATCGAACGGACGCTCATCCTTTCGAGCTTCAACGAAACGTTGACGATCGACGCGCCGGTGTAAGGTCGATGCTGGTCTCGCGACTTCGTTCATCTTCTCGGTTGGCGGTGGCGGCGGTGATCGCGGCCGTCTTCCTCGGGGCGCTCGATCAGACGGTGATCGTCGCCGCGCTGCCGGCGGTCGTCACCGACCTGCGCATCCCCTTCGACCGACTCGATCAGGCGGCCTGGATCGTCTCGGGATATCTCCTCGGCTATACCGTCGCGCTCCCGGTGATGGGGCGGGTCGCCGACGTTCGCGGGCGTCGGCTGACGCTGGCGGTGTCCCTGGCGATCTTCGCGGTCGGCTCGCTGGGCTGCGCGCTGTCGTGGTCGCTGGCCAGCCTGGTCGTGGCCCGGGTGTTTCAGGCGGCCGGCGGGGGAGCACTCCTGCCGGTGGCGATCGCGGTCATCAGCGACCGATCCCCGGTCGATCGACGCGCCCTGGGCATCGGCATCGTGGGGGCGATCGCCGAGGCCGGCGGCGTGCTCGGTCCGCTCTACGGCGCGGCGATCATCTCGTGGCTGGACTGGCGCTGGATCTTCTGGATCAACGTTCCGATCGCCCTGCTCCTCCTGGCAATCGCGGTCGGCGGATTGGAGGAGACCGGGGCACGAGGCGGAAGAATCGATCTGGTCGGCGCCGGCCTGATCGCACTGGCGCTCGGTCTGCCGATCGCGGGGCTGGCCCACGAAGCGGTGGTCGTCGCCAGCCTCGACGTCCGGAACGGGTTGCTGGCGCTGGCCGCCGTCGCGCTCGCCGGGTTCGTCGGATGGGAGGCGCGGGCGAAGGATCCGCTGCTCGACGTTCGCCTGTTTCGCCGAGCCGACTTCGCGGCGGCGATCGTCGGCGGGATTCTCCTGGGCGGGGCGTTGATCGTCGCGATGGTCGACGTTCCCCTCTTCGCCGCGACGATTCTCAACGCGTCGGCCGCGGACGGCGGGTTATTGCTCATGCGCCTGACCGCCTTCATCCCGGCGGGCGCCGTTCTTGGCGGCGCGCTCGCCCAGCGAGCTGGTTCGCGGCTTCCTGCCGCGCTTGGCTTCATTGTCGCGGCGGCCGGACTCGGGACCATGTCGGCCTGGGGGACGGTTCCCGCCCAGTCGCTGCTCTGGGAAAGCCTGGCAATCGCCGGCCTGGGGTTTGGCCTGCTGATCGCGCCGCTGGCGACGTCGGCGGTGGACGCCGGGGGCACCGACCGCGCGGCCTCGGCCGCCGCGCTGTTTTCAGTTGCCCGCCTGATCGGCATGACGGTTGGATTGTCGATTCTGACCGCCTGGGGCCTTCAGCAATTCGATAGCCTGGCGGGCTCCATTCCTCTGCCGCTGCCGAAAGTCGGCGAATCCGTTGCGTCGTCCCAGGCCCGGCTCGCCGCCTACAACCAGACAATTCTCCAGATTGGCGCCGAGGTCTATCACGACATCTTCCTCGCCGCGGCGGCAATCTGCGTGGTGGGGCTACTGGCGGCGGTTTTTCTGCGGGCTACTCGCTCAGCTTGAGCACCGCCATGAACGCTTCCTGGGGAATCTCGACGTTGCCGACGCGCTTCATCCGCTTTTTGCCCTCGGCCTGCTTCTCCAGGAGCTTGCGCTTACGGGTCACGTCACCACCGTAGCACTTCGCCAGGACGTTCTTGCGGATCGCCGGGATCGTTTCCCGCGCGATCACCTTGCTGCCGATCGCGGCCTGGATCGGCACTTCGAAAAGCTGACGGGGGATCAGCTTGCGGAGCTTTTCGGTCAGCTCCTTGCCACGAGGATAGGCTCGGTCGACGTGGGTGATCATCGAGAGGGCGTCGACCGGTTGACCGTTCACCAGGAGCTCGAGCTTGACGAGCCGCTCGGGGCGGTAGCCTTCCAGGGTGTAGTCCAGCGAGGCGTAGCCCTGGGTTCGCGACTTGAGCTGGTCGTAGAACTCGACCAGAATCTCACTGAAGGGCAGGTCGTAGGCGAGCAGGACGCGGTTCTCGTCGAGGTACTCCAGCTTGTCGAACGCGCCGCGCCGCTGACTGACCAGCTCCATGATCGTGCCGATGTAGCGGGTCGGGGTCACGACGCTGATCTTGACCCACGGCTCGGCGATCTCGACGATCTCGTTGGGTGGTGGCAGACCGGAGGGGTTGTCCAGGGTGAGGACCGCGCCCTTCGTCGTGGTCACCTGGTACTCCACGCTGGGCGACGTGGTCAGGATGTCGAGATTGTATTCGCGCTCGATCCGCTCCTGCACGATCTCCATGTGGAGCAGGCCGAGGAAGCCGCAGCGGAACCCGAAGCCGAGGGCGGCCGAGCTCTCCGGCTCGAAGGAAAGGGACGCATCGTTGAGCTTCAGCTTATCCAGCGCCTCGCGCAGGTATTGATAATCGTTACTCTCGACCGGATACAGGCCGGCGAAGACCATCGGCTTCAGCTCCTTGAACCCGGGAAACGGCTCGGCCGCCGGCCGCGCCGACTCGGTGATCGTGTCGCCGATCTTCGCGTCGCTGATCTTCTTGATGTTCGCGACGAGGAAGCCGACCTCGCCGACGCCGAGCTCGTCGATTTCGATCGCCTTGGGCGTGAAGATGCCCACCTGCAGCGACTCGTAATCCTGCCCCTCCGCCATCAGGCGGATC
>JBOGTX010000258.1:0-6114 GCA_050695695.1 Chloroflexota bacterium | reverse complement strand
GGGGAACCTTCTCCCAGTGCGCGGGAGAGGGGACTCAAGGGAGAATGCATCTGCTGAGACCCTTCCCCCGCGCACTCCCTGATTTGACAGGCTTTCGAAAATCCACGATCATGTCATGTCTATAACTTTACCAACCGAGGGAAACGCCATGGCGGCAAGCTCGACGGGGCCGATCATTATTCAGAGCGATCGAACGGTGTTGCTCGAAGTGAACAACCCGCTCTACACCGAGGCGCGCGACGCCCTGGCGCGTTTCGCCGAGCTGGAGAAGAGCCCCGAACACATTCATACCTACCGGATCACGCCGCTGTCGCTCTGGAATGCCGCCGCGACCGGTCTCGCCGCCGAGGAGATCGTCGAAGCCCTGACTCGCTACGGAAAATACGAAGTGCCGGCGAACATCCGCACCGACATTTACGAGTACGTCGGGCGGTACGGGCGGCTCAAGCTGATTCGCGAGGGCGACGATCTCCTCTTGATCTCGGATGACGTACCGCTCCTGACCGAAATCGCGAATCACAAGCGGTTCGTGGGCTACCTCACTGGGCAACGCGACGAACGCACCCTGATCGTCGACCCCGCGGTGCGCGGCCAGATCAAGCACGCGCTGGTCCAATTCGGATTTCCGGCCGAAGACCTGGCCGGCTACGTCGACGGCGCGCCGCTCGAGGTCGCCCTGCGAAGCGAGACCAGCGAGGGCGAGCGCTTCCAGCTTCGGCCCTACCAGATCGAGGCGGTGGACGTGTTCTATGCCGCCGGCGGCGTGCGGGGCGGGAGCGGGGTGATCGTCCTGCCGTGCGGGGCCGGCAAGACGGTGGTTGGCCTCGCGGTGATCGACAAGCTCCAGTGCGCGACCCTGGTGCTGACGCCAAACACGGTGGCCGCGCGGCAGTGGATCGAGGAGATCGTCGACAAGACGCGCATCCCGCGCGACGCCGTCGGCGAGTACACCGGCCAGCGCAAGGAGATCAAGCCGGTCACCGTCGCGACCTACCAGATTCTGACCCATCGCTCGAACCGGGACACCGAATTCCCGCACTTTCAGCTCTTCAACGAGCGCGATTGGGGCCTGATCATCTACGACGAAGTCCACCTGTTGCCAGCGCCGGTCTTCCGAATCACCGCCGAGATCCAGGCGCGCCGCCGGCTGGGCCTCACCGCGACCCTGGTTCGCGAGGATGGCCGCGAGGAGGACGTCTTCTCGCTGATTGGCCCCAAGAAGTACGACGTTCCCTGGAAAGATCTGGAGCACCAGGGCTGGATCGCGACCGCCGAGTGCCACGAGGTGCGCCTTCCCCTCCCGACCGACGGCCGAATGAGCTATGCGATCAGCGAGGAAAAAGACAAGTATCGGATCGCCGCCGAGAACCCGCTCAAGCTGGACGCGATGCGCGCGATCCTCGATAAGCACCGTGACGACCAGGTCCTGGTGATCGGGCAATACCTCGACCAGTTGGCCGCGATCAAGGCGGTGCTCGACGTCCCAATCATCACCGGCAAGACGCCGGTCCGCGAACGGGAAGGGCTCTACGAAAAGTTTCGCACCGGCGAGATCACCCGACTGATCGTCTCGAAGGTGGCGAACTTCGCGATCGACCTGCCCGACGCGAACGTGGCGATTCAAGTCTCCGGCACCTACGGCTCGCGGCAGGAAGAAGCCCAGCGCCTCGGCCGGATTCTTCGCCCGAAGCGCAACGGGCTGCTCGCCCATTTCTACACCCTGGTGACCCGCGATACCAAGGACCAGGAGTTCGCCGCGAGGCGCCAGCTTTTCCTGACCGAGCAGGGTTATCGCTACGAGATTCTCGGCCACGACGACCTGGACGACTATCGTCCGGTCACCTTCCAGGCCAACGGGCGCCCGGCTCCACCGGTCGCCCTACCCGCGCCAAGCGAAGCGACGAGTTAGAGCGGGGCGCTCCCCGACCCGGGTGGGAGCGCGCGGGCGTTCGCCTTGTGCGCAAGGTACAGCACCACGTCGAGGGCAGTTGCCCCGAGCGCGACCGCGCCCAGCGCGGACAGCCGCGCGTTTCGGGCCCCGGCCGTCCAGGCGATTCCGATCGCCAGGGTGTCGGTCCCATCGCTCAGCGCCCGGGCGAGAATCCAGGGCGCGACCCGGCCACCGTGGATCGTTGCCGACAGAATGCCGATTCCGTTTATCGCGTCGCGCGCGCTCACCGAGCGAATCGCCACGTCGGCGGCCGGGCTTTCGGCCAGCGGAATCCCGAACGCCCGGGCACACTGGCGCGGCGCGATCCAGGGGATGATGCCCACGACCAGGGTGCCGACTCCCAGACCAAGGGTCAATTGACGTAACCGACCAGGCGCGATGCGCTTCACGAACCTCCCCCCTTCCCGGCCAGCGCGCGTTCGGCGAGGACCACCGCGCCGAAGAGGCCGGCCCGCTGATCGAGTGATGAGAGAACCAGGTACTCGTCGACGTGCTCGACAATCTCTGGCACGTCGACGTAGCCATTGAGCACGTCGACGAAGGCGCGGCGAACTCTCGGCAGCAGGTGGGGCTGCTTCATCACGCCACCGCCCAGCACGACCCGGCGCGGTGAAAGCGCCAGCACCAGCGAGCTGATTCCGTAGGCTAGATAGCGCGCCACGAGGTCCCAGGTCGGATCCTCCGGCCGGAGCTCGGCGACCGGGCGTCCGATCCGCGCGGCGATCGCCGGTCCCGAGGCCACCCCTTCCAGGCAGTGGCCGTGAAACGAGCAGATGCCCGGAAACGAGTCGCCCGGCACCGACGGAACCGGCAGATGGCCCATCTCCGGGTGCAGCAGGCCGTGGACCGTCGCGCCGTTCACCAGCGCGCCCCCGCCAATTCCGGTGCCCACGGTCAGGTAGAGCGCGGGATCGATGCCTTGCGCGGCGCCCCAGCGCGCTTCGCCGAGAATCGCGCCGTTCACATCGGTATCCCAGCCGATCGGAACGCCAAGGCGCCGGGCGATCGGTGCGAGAACCCGGGCGCCCGACCATTCCTCCTTCGTCGTCTTGAGCACGCGGCCGTAGGTCTCGGACCGCGGATCGAGCCCGATTGGCCCGAACGTCGCGACGCCCAGCGCCGCCAGCGCGATCCCCGGGCGCTTCCGCGCCAGAAACTCGATCACCGCGCCGATCGTGTCGGCTGGATTGGTCGTTGGAATCGTGACCTCGTCGACCACGTCGGATGGCCCGGTCCCGACCATGCAGACGAATTTCGTTCCACCGCCTTCCACCGCGCCAAACACCTCTCTGGTTGTCACCGGCGCCCCCCACTCGACCAGTTTCTTCGGCAATTATAACGCGGCGGTTCACCGGACGCCGCCAAACGGTGCGCTATAATAGGGCGGGTTGGAAGTTTCGTTCGATCGAGAGCGCATCGGAGATGTCCGTCGTGCGGTGTTCCTTCGTCCAATTCGGAGACGTCCACCTCGGCACCCAGCAGTACGACTGCCCGGAGCGCCTCAACGACTTCGGCCGCGCCTGGCTCTTCGCGTGTGAATACGTGGCCAACGCGCGACCGGACTTCGCGGTGTGCACCGGCGACCTCTTCAACCGCTTCACGATCAACCCGGTGACGTTCGATCAAGCGTACGCCGGCCTGGCAATGCTGCGCGAGGCCGGCGTGCCGATCGTCGACATCCAGGGGAATCACGACCGAACCCGCTACGGGGAAGCGAAGAACTGGCTCGATAGCTTCGCCGATCAGGGGCTGCTCACCCACCTGGACGTCCTGACCGGACCGGACGGCGTTCGGCTTCGGCCGGTCGCGCCGGGCCAGCACCGCGGCAGCTTCGTCGAATGGAGCGGCTGCCGGATCGTCGGCGTTCGCTACCTGGGCGCCTCGACCGAGCGCGTGCTTCAAGAACTGAACCCGCGCCTTGGCGAGCTCGGCGACGACGGCGCGTTCACCATCCTGGTCCTCCACGCCGGCATCGAGGGCCAGGTGCCCCGCGTCACGGCGGAGCTAACGGTGGAGGCGATCGAGCCGCTCCGCGAGCACGTCGATTACCTCGCCCTCGGCCACCTCCACAAGCACTACACGGTGTCGAATCTCGCCTACAACGGCGGAAGCCTCGAGACCTGGGCGCTCAACGAGTGGGGCTGGGAGCGCGGGCTGCTCCACGTGGAGATCGACACCAGTCGCCCGCGGCCGGTGTCGTTTCGCCTGATCGACGTGCCGCGTCGGCCGTTCGTGATCGTACGCCTGGACGTCGACCAGTTCGAGGACCCGCGCGCGCTGTTGCGTGGCTGCTACGAGCGCCTCGAGCGCGAACGAGCGCGGCTGGCGGCCGACAAGCCACCGGTCGTCTTCATCGACCTGAAAGGGCGCCTGCGCTTCGGCCAGGAAGACCTGCCGATCAACAAGCTCGAAGATGCCTGCCGCGAGGGCTTCGACCCGCTATTGGTGCAGATCCGCGAAGACTACGGCGACCGGGACTTCACGACCGAGGGCGGCGTCGACGACGAAGCGCCGGTCGATCGCCAGGTGTTGGAGCATGAGATCCTTCAGGCGGCGCTTGCCCGGGATGAGCGCTACGCGCCCTACGCGGCGGAGCTCGCGACGCTGGCGGTCGACCTGAAAGAGCGCGCCCTGCACGGGTCGGACGGTCGGGACCTTCTGGAAAGGTTTCGGGAGTCGCTGGCGAAAGACGCGCGGCTCGCCGAGGTGATTCGGACGGCGACCGAGCTCGCGAGGGTGGACCAATGATCGTCCGCGAGATCCGGCTTGAAAACGTCAAGTCATATGGCAGTCCGGCCCAGGTCATTCGCCTCTCTCGGGGCGTCAACGCGATCTGCGGGCCCAACGGCGCCGGCAAGTCGACCGTCCTCGAGGCGATCGGCTGCGTGCTTTTCCAGTACCTGCCCTACCGGCTGGAAGACTTCCTCCGCGAGGGCGAGTCCAGCGGGTCGGCGACCGTCGTCGTCGAATCGCGCGAGGACGGACGCGTCTACGAGGTCGTCCGGCGGATCGGGCGCGGCTCGGGCCAGCTGGTCTTCGACCCAGACATCGCCAAGACCATCGCTCAAGGCGAGGGTGACGTTCGGGCCTGGCTGCACCGCCACTTGCGCCTCGATACCGAGGTAGATCTGCGCGCGCTCTTCGTCGATTCGGTCGGCCCGCCCCAGGGCACGCTCACCGCGGTCTTCCTCGAAGCCGCGCAGGAGCGCAAATCGAAGTTCGGCCGGCTGCTCCGGGTCCAGGAATACGACCAGGCCTTCACCAAGCTTTCGGCGCTCGAAGGCGCCCTGAACGAGGAGCAGCACGCCGAGGAAGTCGCGATCGCCGGCCTCGTCGAGCCGGCCGGGGAGCGACCGGCACTTGAATCCGAGCGAGAAGGCGTGCGCGACCGGCAGTACACGCTGGTCAAAGAGCTCCAGCGGCACCTCGCCGAGCAGGCGGCGCTGGATCGCGCGATCGACGAGCTGGGCCGCGCCGAGCAGGTCTGGCAGGCGGCGTGTGCCGCCCTGGACCTCGCCCTCGAGCGCGACCGCGCGGCCGAGGCAGCCCTGGCGAGGAGCCAAACCGAGCACCGGCAGGCGCGCGACGCCACCCAGACCTGCGCCCGAACCCGGTCCGGCCGGAACCAGCACGTCGAGGCCGTCGAAAAGCTGCGCGCGCTCGAAGCCGATCAAAGCGAGCGGGCCGCATTGGTCAAGCTGCGCCACGACGCCGAGCTGGCGCTCCAGGCGGCGACCAATCGCATCAGTCGGCTCGACGAAGAGATCGCGCGGGCCGAACGCGCGGCGCGAGACGTCGCCGAGCTCCGACAAAAGATTCCCGAGCAAGACGCCGCGCAACGGCGACTCGACCTGGCCCGCGACGCGAAGAAGGAAACTGACGAGATCCGCAGGCGCCTGCCAAACCTGGACGCGCAACTGAGCCGTGCCCGGACTCGGGTGGAGCAATCCGAACAGGCGGTCACGAGCGCGCTTGCCCTGCACGCGATTGCCGACGGGCTGACGACTCGCCGCCTCGGCTATGACCGGTTCGCGAACGCGCTCGGCGAAGCGAATCGGGCCGAGGGGGAAGTCAAGGCGCTGCGCGAGTCGATCGCCCACCTCAAACAGCAGATCGAGCGACGGCGCCAGCAACAGGCCGAGCTGGATCGGCAGATCGCGTCC